>JAUIHJ010000538.1 GCA_030432015.1 bacterium | reverse complement strand
ACAACCGTTGGCGAGTCGACGCGGGACATATTGCTTGAGCGAGAAAAATGAAGTCCGCTTGGCCGGTCGATGATGTCAACGACCGGACCTGCCGTCTTGGCTCATGCTCAACGATCAATCGCCTCACTTTAACCATGCGCACGGAGGTCAACGCCCCACAATGATTCGCAACCTCATACCGCTCTTGATGCTCGCTTCCTGTTTGGCCGGTTCATCGTCAACGCTGGCAAATCAGCGCCCGAACATCGTCTGGATTATCCCAGACGACATGTCGGCAAACTTCTCGTGTTACGGAGAAGCTTCGATCACCACGCCGAACGTCGATAAGCTCGCCGCTGAAGGCGTCCTGTTCACCAACGCGTATGTCACGGCGCCGGTTTGTTCGACGTGTCGCTCGGCGTTCATTACCGGAATGTACCAGACCAGCATCGGGGCCCATCATCACCGCAGCGGGCGAGGCGTTGAAAAGATTCGCTTGCCAGATCATGTTCCACTCGTCCCCCAACTCTTTCAAGACGCCGGGTATCACACGTCCATCACCGCCTGGCCACCCAACGGTAAACGTGGCAAGACGGACTACAACTTCGAATGGGATGCATCGATCTACGATGGCAACGACTGGTCGCAACGCCGGCAGGGGCAACCGTTCTTCGCTCAGATCCAGACGGCTGGCGGCAACACCGATCAACGCCGTCACACTCCCCCCGTATTACCCCGAGCACTCGGACATCGTCCGGGACTGGGCTGCCTACCTGGATTCGGTTCGCATGACGGATCTAATGGTTGGCGAGGTCTTGAATCGACTTGAGAAGGAAGGGCTGCGCAACAACACGCTTGTGTTGTTTATGACCGATCATGGCATCAGCCATGCGCGCGGCAAACAGTTCCTGTACGACGAGGGACTTCATGTTCCGCTGGTCATCGCCGGCCCCGGCATCACCCCCGGAACCATTCGCGACGACGTCGTCGAACATATTGACATCGCCGCCCTTTCGCTGGCCGCGGCCGGCATCGCAATTCCCAAGACGATGCAGGCCCGGAACATCCTCGCAGACCAATACACGCCCCGCGAAGCGGTGTTTGCCGCCCGCGATCGCTGCGACGAAACCGTCGATCATATGCGGTCGGTGCGAACGAAAGACTTCAAGTACATCCGCAATTTCTTGCCCCACCGACCGTACCTTCAGCCCTGCGCCTACAAGGACGCCAAAGCGATCTTGATTGCCTTGCGCGAATCGCAGCGGGCCGGAACCCTGAATGATGTGCAGCGCTTGATCTTTCGCGAAGTACGGCCAAGCGAAGAACTTTACGATCTTCGTCACGACCCCTACGAGATCAACAATCTGGCGCAAGACCCTGCCTTCGCCAACCAGCTACAAGACCTGCGCGGCCGCCTTGAAACCTGGATGGAAGAAACCAACGACCTGGGACGCAAACCCGAATCTCCCGCCATGTATGCAAGCGATATGGCGGTCTACACAAAGCGACTCAGCGGCCCTAAATTCGACCCCGCACACCTGAAAGTGGTTCAGGATAACATCGCGCTGATGAAGAAATGGGCGGCAGCAGGCAGGTAGCCTGTCGACCTTGCCGAATGAACCAACGGAGCTCAAATGAACGAGGCAAAGAAACAGCTCATCGGCCACATGCTCCATGAACTGATCTTGCATGCGGCGCCAGAGGCCACCACTGAATCCAAGTACGGCGGCGTGCTCTACACGGTCAAGCCGGAAGAAGTCGAGGGGCAATTCTGCGGCGTTTTTGCTTACAAGAACCACGTGCAGCTGTCGTTTGCCAACGGCACGTTATTGCAAGATCCCGCGGGTGTACTGCTTGGCGGCGGTAAGTTTCGTCGTCACGTCAACTTTGCGTCTCCGGACGAAGTTGACGCAATGAGAACGGTTTTGTCGACGCTGCTCCAACAGTCGGCCAAGTTGTAATCCTGCCGCCAGGCCAACGTGCCGCTTCAAAGCCGCCATCGTCGTCTGACGCCGCCTGGTACAAGAAAAAACTCCCTTCCGTTGAAGCAAACTCAACGGAAGGGAGTCTTGGTCTTCAGACTGAACCCGATCGACACTAGGAAGTGGCGGCCGAGTCGGCAGCTTCGTCTTTGGCAGCCGCGGCGGCTGGGGCAGCAGCCTTGGCGGTTCGTTCGAGAACGCGACGGAAGTTGTTCATCGAAAGGAGATGAATGTAGGTCAACTCCAGTTCGTCGGACTTCGCGAGCTCAGCCAACTTCTCGGGAGCCAAGTTCCGCAACTTTTCACGATTCACGGCAAAGAAACCACCAATCGACTTCTTCTCGCCACCAGGTAGCGTGAAGTCAGCCTTCATAGGCTCAAGCAGTTCCAGTTCCTGCAAGCGTTTGCAGTAGGCCTGCGTGCGGACGAAGTGTGCTTGAGACTCTTCGAGGAATTTCAGCATCCGACTGAGATACTCGGTTCGCTCGCCCTTGTCGTCAAACAGACGCTCGCCTTTGCCTTCCTTGTTGCAGCCAGCCCAGTCCTCATCAACGCACAGCGTATAAGTGTTGTCCTTCTCAGAGAAGACGAACGGATAGCGGCGCACGAAGGCCGGGATATATTCGGAAGCCCACTTGTTGTCTTCGTCAACGTACTGATTCTTGGTGCCTTCGAGACCGAGGATCACCACAGGAGCAACCGCTTCCTCATTGCCAGCGAACACGATTGTGTACTCGCTTGCGGCGGCAGTCATCTCAACGGCCATCAACGGAACGGAGTTGACATTGGCGGCGAAGGCAAAATCGGCCCGTTCAATGCTCAAATCACCATGTCGTTGCGGGGATACAGGGGCCACGTTCTCATAAAATAGAAGTTGTGCCATGACTCGATTCGTTCCTATGAATTTGGCAGAGTGGTTAGAAATCCCCGGCGAGGGGAGTAAAATCCCATCACCGACGCCGGTTATACTATTTGTTTAACCAGCCAACATTTTAACCATGAAAGGCCCCCCAGGTCTAGCCTCTCGCAGCACTTCTTGATTTTTTTTCCGGATGCCTCCTCGTTCGACCTAAAGCCGCGAAGCAGGGCCTCGCCCCGTTCGATCAGCAAGCCGCAAACCATTTCCCCAATGACACTTGTGGAAAACCGGCCAAAGATCCAGCGGCCCGAATCTGCCCCTTGCCTGACACCAATTGATTCCCGAGCTGCGTGGTTTCGCCGTCACCGGCCTGGAAAGTTCGTGCTGGAATGTTCCACATCGCCATCAGGCCTGCTGGACGATGTAGCCTGCCTACCCTTCCAAGCCAGGCCGGCATTTCAATTATCAACGTCTCGGGCAATCCTTGCAGCGGCACGCGGCCAGCGGCGTGCTGTGGTCGAGCGGAGCGACCGTTCCCGGCAGCCCGGCGTCACGAAATCGAACTGGGCTGCGTCCGCTCAGGACGGCGCCAGATTTCCCCATCAACCCTCGCTTCTCAAGGGTCCGGTCCCTTGCCAGGAACCCGCGGCGCAACGGCTCGCCTGAACTTGAAGTCTCAAAATGCAGACTTGGGTGGCAAGTCTCCGGCCGGCGCAACCGCGCCGGCATCCTGAAACAGCATGCGGTGCAACGTGGCCAATTCCTTGGCCGGGATCTTGACGACCTTGCGATCGTAGGTCATCAGACCATTGATCTCTCCTTCGACATCGGTCGTCTGGGTATAAACGCCAGCGGCAATTCCCTGGCCGCGCAGTCTGTTAAGCAGCGCCAGCGATGTTCGATAGCGCTCTTTGAATTCCGCTTCATTCTCTGGCAGGCCACCGTACCCCCAGTTGCGACGATTCGCGTCCCATAAATGACCTTGGACCGGGTATCCATGGCCGCCGAATTCACCCATGACTTTGATGTACGCATCGAACCGCCCGCCGCCCCCCTGGGCGAATGGAAATTTTGGATCCGGATACGAGTGTGCGTCCACCACGTCACCCGCCCCCCAAAAATTTCCGCCGCTGGCGATATTCACCAAACGAGTTGGATCGCGTTTCACCGTCCACTGGCCAACCTCGACCGTTCGGTGTTGCCCCCACGCCTCGTTGAAGGGCGTCCAGACCACAATGGAGGGATGGTTCTCCAACGCTGCAATCATCTCTTCGAACTCGTACATAAACTGCGCGTGCTGCGCGGCGGGCCACGTGGCATCCTGAGGCCGCGGCGCCAGGCGAGTCCATTTGGGATTTGGACCACCGCTGACTTGATCCTGCCACACCAGCATCCCCAGTCGATCACAGTGGTAGTAGTAACGCCGCGGTTCAACTTTGATATGCTTGCGGATCATGTTGAAGCCAGCCTGCTTGAGCCATTCAATGTCGAACCGCATTGCTTCATCCGAAGGCGGCGTCAACAGGCCATCCGGCCACCAGCCCTGGTCAAGCGGCCCCCAATGGAAAAGTGTTTCACCATTGAGCGTAAACCGCCAGTGACCGTCGTCATCGCGAACTTTGCCCACGGTGCGAATTCCGGCATACGATGTCACGCGATCGAGCTCGTTACCTGCGGCGTCGAGCAGCATTGCTTCGATGCTGTACAGATGCGGTGACGAAGGCGACCAGAGTTTGGCGTCGATGACCTGCAGCGTGATGACGTCGCGACCGGTCCCTTGGGCCACGACCCTCTCGCCATCTCTGACAATGACCCTCGCAACTCCCTCACCAACAAAGGTCGGTCGCACCGCGATGGTCCCGTCCTTGGCATCGGTGCTGATCTTCAGGTCGGCGATGTGGCTGTGGGCAACCTGCTCCAACCAGACCGTCTGCCAGATTCCAGAGACCTGTGTGTACCAGATGCCGCGTGCGTTAAGCGTCTGCTTGCCACGCAACTGAAAAGCCTCTGTCTCGTCTTCCACGCGCACGACCAATTCATTTGGCCCTGACTTCACGGCTTCCGTGATGTCGAACGAAAAAGGCGTGTTGCCCCCCTGATGTTTCCCGACGGACCGGCCATTGACGAAAATCTCGCAACGGTAGTCGACCGCTTCAAAGTTCAGTAGCTGCCGCGTGTCTCGGGCGGTGGTCACGTCAAAACTTCGGCGATACCAAAGGGCTTCCGATGCGTCAAGCAGCCGCTGCACGCCCCCCAGCTTCGCTTCCAGGCAAAACGGCACCAGGATCTGCCCCATCCACTCCGTGGGCTGTGCCGTCCGGCCGACCGGCGTGATGGCGTAGTCCCAGTGACCATTGAGGTTCTGCCACTGCCTCCGCTGCATCTGGGGGCGGGGATATTCTGTCCAGACGTTCTCCGCCGTGACGGCGGCCCCCCACGTGGTAATCAGCTCGGACAGAAAAGGCTTCGTGTCGCGTTGGGCAGGCGGAAGCTTCGGCAACTGCTTGCCATCGACCAAATGAACATCAATGAATTGCCCGCCCTGTGTTTGCTTGCAGTGCACGGCCAAGACGTTTTCGCCAGCACGCAATGACGATCGCTTACCCGGCATCAGCGGGACGACGCCATATTCGGTCCGAAATCCCTTGACGACCGCCACGGCCGCGCCGTTGATATAGACCTCCGCATCCTCATCATGGTGCATCCAGAGGACGGGGTTGGCAGGCACGGAATTCAGGGTAAACGTTTTCCTTAGCCAGATATTATTGGTCGCCCACGTCGTCCCGACACGGGCGCCGGGGGTGTCACGCGTCCCGAACCCGCCGTGGGCCTCTTTCCAGTCGGAATCATCAAACCCAGCCGCCTGCCAACCTTCGCCCGGCCTGCGCAGCGTGTAGCGCCACACATCGACAATTTCCTCCGCGAAACCAGTGGAGCTCAACATGGCAACCAGTCCGGTCGCAACCAGCGCGCGACTCCAGTTGACTGCCAACATCTGGTGGTGGTGCGTTCGATGATCCATGGTGGCTTTCTCAATGAGTCGCTTGACGTGATG
>JAUIHJ010000537.1 GCA_030432015.1 bacterium | reverse complement strand
TGTCGATCGACCGAAATGGAACATTCAAGGTCCGGGAAGTCAACGTACCGGGCTGGATCCAAACCGTTCCGGGTGGCGAAGACCAGGCACACACCGTAACGGTTACCGAGGGTTCGCTGAACTTGACGCTCGACTTCGGAAACATGAAAGCCGTTGATTACGGCGATGCCCCTGATACATATGGCACGACCGTGGCGGCCAACGGCGCCTCGCACGGCATGCTGGCCGGCCTGAGTCTGGGGACGTTTTTCGACGTGGAAGCCGATGGCCTGCCAAGCACCAATGCAAAGGGGGACGACAACGACGGGTTCCCCAATGACGAAGATGGGGTCACCTTCGATAACATCTTCTTCCCCGGTTCCTCCAGCGAAATCACCGTCGACATCAATACCGGCATTAACGCTCCGGCACGGCTGAACGCCTGGTTCGACTTCAACAGGAACGGTGTGTTTACGGATCCCGGTGAACAGGTCATCTCGGCCGACCGCAAAGCGACGGGCGAATATACCTACGTCATCAACGTTCCCGCTGATGCCGTACCTGGCCAGACTTACGCCCGTTTTCGCTTGGGCTACGAAAGTGTCATCGGGCCGACAGGACCTGCCGGCGCCGGCGAAGTCGAAGACTACGTTGTGCAGTTGCTGAACGATCGACCGGACGCCATTGATGACACCGCGGAGATCATCCAAAACAGCGTTGCCAACCCGATCTTTGTCTTGGCGAACGACATTTCGAGCTTCAACGGTCCAATCTTTGTCTCCGAAGTGGGGACCCCGGATCGCGGCGGCCGCGTGAATATTTCGGCCGCTGGAGACTTCGTGAGCTACACGCCCCGTGAGGACTTTTTTGGCAACGAATCGTTTACCTACACGATCTCCGACCAAAACGGCATCATGGATACCGCGACGGTCTCGGTTACAATCCTGCCACCATTTGACAATCCGTTCGCCATTGACGACTCCTTCGAAGTGACGACCAATTCGTCGCTGAACATTTTGGATGTCTTGAGCAACGACATTGCGGGGCTGTACCCGAGCATCGAACTGGTTGACGTCACACCGGCGCAACTCGGCTTCGTCACCATCGACCGCGCAGGCACACCGGATCCGGAAGACGACGTGCTCCGCTACACTCCCAATCCAGGAGTTGGCGGGACCGATCAATTCACCTACACGATTCAGAATCAGCGTCCCGAGGAATTGGGAGGCCCCGTTCAAGCGTCAACGACCGTGACGGTCCATATCCAACCTGGCGACCAGGCGAATGACCTCGTCCAGTATCGAGTTGATACGACCGACCTGAACGGCAATTCTCTGACTACGATCGAATCGGGCAACCAGTTCCTCCTGAAGGTTTACGTGCAGGACTTGCGTAACGACGATGGTGACGGAGATCCCGTGGACCGACGTGGCGTCGCGGCTGCCTACCTCGACGTGCTCTATGACTTCCGCCTGGTGTCGGTTGCCGGTGACATCGTGTACGGCCCGGAATATTCCAACGTCGTTTCAGGAAACTCGGGTATCCCGGGTCTGATTGACGAGGTTGGGGCCTTCCAAACGGCCCTGAATAATCCGCTCGGACCCGGCGAATTCCTGCTGTTTTCGGTGCCCATGTCGGCGAATTCGATCGGTGAAGCCAACTTCAAGGGCGACCCGGCCGATATTTCACCGTTCAACGACACACTATTGTTCGAGCCGCCGTTGCCGGTGGAGATCCAAGAACAACGGTTCGTGAATTCCAATACCCCGAGTGCTCCCAAGCTGACTCACACGCTCAAGATTACGGGTGATGCGGGCCTGAATGCGGTCGACAACACGTTCCATGTTGCAGCCAACAGTTCGAGCAATGTTCTTGACGTGCTGGCAAATGACTTCACCAACAGCCCGCCGCTCGAAATTACCAACGTGGGTACGCGGAGCGACGGCGGAACCGTGCTGATTACCAACGGCATGACGCGTTTGACCTACACGCCCCGGCCTGGGTTCTTCGGCACCGAACAGTTCACCTACACTGTGCGAAATGGCGAAGGCCAGTCGGCGACCGCCACGGTCACCGCGCAAGTTGGCACCAGTGCCAAGGACATCAACTACCGAATCGAAACGACCAACGCGGCCGGCGGTGTGATCTCGCAAGTCGCAGACGGTTCGACCTTCCAACTTCGCGTCTATGGTCAGGATCTGCGTACGGACGATGGCAGCGGGAATCCCACGGATCAACTCGGCATCTTCGCAGCCTATATGGACTTGCTGTTTGATTCCGAACTTGTTTCTACGATCCCTCAGAGTCCGACGCCAGGAAACCCACGCAACTTTGCCGGCGCCGGTGGGCCGGAGTTCGACACCAACGGGCTCTCAGGAACGGCGGGAATCAACATCATCAATGAATACGGAGCTTTCCAAAGTTCCGCGACTCCACTCGGCCCCGATGAACAGCTCCTGGGCATCATCACCTTGCGTGCTGAAGGACCCGGCGTCGCCGAATTCTTCGTCGATCCGGCGGACATTTCACCCCTGCACGATACGCTGCTGTTCGAGCCGACCGATCCGGTCGATATCGATCGCATTAACCTGGGCCTGACCTCCATCACGATTACCTCTGGTGCCGGCGGTGAAGGCGAAGCCATCTTCCAAAATCCACGGAACCCGTACGACGTCGATAACAACGGCCAAGTCACACCACGCGATGCCTTGCTGGGCGTCAATCGTCTGAACTCGGTAATGCTCGGCGGAGGTGGCGAAGGCGAGGCCGGAGCGATCGTCTATTACGATGTCAACGGCGACGGTTACCAAACCCCCAACGATGTGCTCAAGGTCGTCAATTACCTGAACAATCATGTCCTGAGTGGAGCTGCGGCCGAAGGTGAGGGAGACTCCTTTGACCTGCCTGCAACCTCGGAGGATCTGAGCAACTTCTTCGGCGGCCCGAGCTTGATCGTCAGCCAACCTCAATACGCCAGCCAGCAGGTCGAGGCAACCCAGCCGAGCATCCCGGCGACCCAGCCCCAGGTTACGCAGCAGCCTGCTGTGGAAGATCGCGACTCACTGTTCGCGGATTGGGACCGAGTCACCGAGGAACGCGAAGAACTGGAGTTGGACGCCCTCTATCAGGCGTACGATGCCGACCTGGCATGGAGCGGCGGACTCAAGGAATAGGCGTCCCCCGGGCGTCAGGGCCTGGCGGGATTTCAATGTCAACGCTCACCGGCAGCGATGGCCGGTAGCGTCAGCGAGCGTTCTCGATGCTTGCCTCGCTGACGCGCTTTGACGTTGCCCTGATGCGGCCGGCAATGGGATCTTGTAACCCGACGGGCCAGGTTTGACATTACGCTGCTGCACAGCTTTTCATGCGGTGACTCTGTATCCCAGCGGCTTATCTGCTGCGCGCAAACGTGGCAGCCTCTTGAGTCCACCGAAAGTTTTTTGCCTTTTCCGATGGACCTCCATCGCCCTTGGTCAGCCGACTGCCGCACGGCATGGCACAGACCGTGCAGCCGTTGACGCGGCCGTCACGGTCGCCGATCTTTGCTGAGTCTGCGATCTTGGATGTACGTGATTCGCTCGTGCTCCAGGTACAGCACCGCCGCAATCGCAACGTTCACCCATTACCCCTGCCGCCATGGCGCGGAAGTCGATGAAGCTGTCCTGCGAAAACCGATCGTCGATGTCAGCTCCTTGAAATACAGCTCGATCTGCCATTGCGACGAAGACAATTCCAACACCGCACTCATGCTCATCCTTAACGCGTTGGTCAGCAGAAACTTCACGACGTCGGGCGTCGCATTCCTTGAGTCTGGTTTCATTGTCGAAAATCAAGTTGCACGTCGCCAACGCTTCGCACGGCAAGCTTCTCCTGACAGACGTAGTACACGCGTGGTTTTATTTTCGGCCCCACACGCCACGTCGACAGACGCCTGCAATCGGCCTACTTGCCCCGTAGATGCTCAAGGCCTGGTGGTCTTTAGCGACAGACTTGTCCGATCCTTCCGTCGAGATCGCAACTTGGGACGCTGCCCAGTCGGTCCTTCGTAAACCCGTTCGAGGTTGGCCGGAAATCCCCGGGGGCATCCCTTCTCAGCGCAAACTGTTTCGACGCCTTTCGATTCGTAGGCGGTATCGCCCAGCACCACGACTTCGGCGTCCTCATCAACGGGAAGCGCGCGAATCATCTCGGCAGCGGTTTCGGCCGTGGACATGTGCTCGAAACCGTGCTCGGCACGGCAATCTTTGGTTCGGCGAGGGATCTGCAGCGGCATGCGGATTCCCGGCGCCGTGATCAGCAGTCCGCAGGTGAAGCTCGGGACGTGCTTGCGACCGACCTTGCTGTCGTTGCCGCGAAAGCCCTTTTTGATCTTGCAACATGTCCGGCTGCCTGCACCGAGGGTGTCTTGCGCCTTCTTGCCGGACTGGCTGATCCGTATCGCGTCAATCAGGAACATGAACTTGCCCGTTTCTTCTCCTTGACCAACAGCATTCGGATTAGCGGCTGGTTGAAATCGTGCTTCTGCCATCGCGGACCAGCCGGGGGAGCGGGTCAGCTCACCATGATGGACCAGCGCGGCCGCGATCGCCGCGACGGCGGCACTGCAGGTCATCCGGCCCAGGTGCATGATGCATGCCAGGACGATTCGCCCCATCATCGTTCGTGCCAGCGGCGTGGGTCAGGTGTCGCTCGCGAAGGACTTGAGTCTGGAGCAGGAGTCAGGGACGGCAATCATTGGCGGGGCCTTCATCATGAAGGGTGGGAGTGCCACGATCTCGTCGTGGGCTGGCCACGCCTTCATTGCGATACCAATCTAAGTCGATACCCAGCAAATCGCGAAACTTCAAACTGTGCCAGCGAGGGTAGTCGTTGTGTTGGTTTCGACTTCTCGCCATTCATCCCACGCTCATACGTTTTGACGTGAACATGATGCGGCCGGCACTGATTTCTTGTAACCCGGCGCGTCCGTTCGAAGAAACGAACATGGCCGGGCGCGGCATTGCGCGCAACCATTGGTCGCCACGCGCGGGCGACCGAAGCGAACTTACGGGTCGTGCCGGTGCCGCTCGCAGGTGCCATGCGACAATTGATCGCGCAGAAATCAACGCTGGCTGCCTGAATTGCTTAATTCGACGAAATGAGTCGTGATCGTCCCGCAGCCGAATCCACAAGTCGACCACCCGTGACGCCATCGCAGTCGCCGGGGCGCGCCGGCGCACCGTACCAGCCTCGCCGATTATCGTACGCGTCGAGCCACGCGATCAATGCATCAACGCCGTCGCATCCGTCCACGATCGGCAATCACAGCAACTCGTCGAGGAAATCTCCATCACCGAACGCTCCGGCCACATCACCGACAAACTCGTCGAGTGTCTGATCGTCGTCGGTGCCATCGGTTTGAACGATCGACCGTGCCGTGGCGGACGACGAAACGGCGCGTGACGTTGCGACGAAGGGCAGGGCGTTTCCACGGCCTAGTTGGTCAAAGTAGCCAGGCTCATGGCTTGACGAGGATTTCTGCGATGCGACATCGTTGCTGCCCGTCGTCTTCGCGCTGTGCAGCGACAGGAAGCTGAATCCGTCACCATCGGCAAGCGCTGATTCACCTTCGCCGACATGCACGATGTCACCGTAGAAACCTTCGCCCTCACCCCCTCCGGCATTAGCATTGATGGCATTGATAACAATCAAGACATCATTCGCCGAGACGATGTTGTCGCCGTTGACATCATAGTATGGAGGTGGCGCAGGCGTCACATCGGGATCCAGAATGGAGCCTCCGGGCCCGCTGTTGAGGCGGTTGATGATGATGACCACGTCCTGGGGCGTAACAAACCCGTCATCATTAACGTCCAGGCGGTTTCGCGGGTTCTGCCACAACGCGGTGGAGACGACCTGGATG
>JAUIHJ010000536.1 GCA_030432015.1 bacterium | reverse complement strand
CCTGGTCGACGCGGCACCCGCGCCCCTGACAATCGACAACCTCGCCGTCCTGTCGGCCGCTGCGCAGCAGGTTCGCGGCGCGCTGCGGCACCACGGCGTCACCGGCGCCGACGGTGCTGAAATCGACCACATCGAATTCTTCGGGCCAGCCGAGTCGCCCGACGCGAACAGTCGCAACTTTGTCTTGTGCCCTGGAGGCGCTTACGATCGTTCACCCTGTGGCACCGGGACCAGCGCCAAGCTGGCCTGCCTCGCCGCAGACGGCAAACTACCGCCAGGCAGCACCTGGATCCAGGAAAGCATTATCGGCAGTCGGTTTCACGCGAGCTACCGTCCGGCTGGTCACCTAGGGGACGTGCCGCAGATCATTCCGACAATTACCGGCTCGGCTTACGTGTGCAGCGAAGGAACATTGATCCGGCAACCGGACGATCCGTTCGCCAGTGGGATCGACGGGGGCGTGGCATGACAGCCAAGGGTCAAGCTGATTCGGCAGTCGTGGTCGGCGCGGGGATCGTGGGAATCGCCTGCGCGCATTATCTGGCGAAGGCCGGCTTGCGAGTTACCGTCATCGACAAAGGGACGATTGCCGGAGCCTGCTCGCACGCCAATTGCGGCTATATCTGCCCGAGCCATGTGCCCCCGCTGACCGAGCCCGGTGCGATCGGGGTGGCCCTCAAATCGCTCGGCAATCCCCGCGCTCCATTTCGCATCAAGCCGCGTTTCAGCCCAGCACTGTGGCATTGGATGTGGCAGTTTGCCCGGCGCTGCACGCATCGGCAGATGCTGCTTGCCGGCCGGCACTTGCAGGCCATCCTCGATGCGTCGATGGCCGAGTACCGGCGGCTGATTCCAGAATATGGCCTGGCCTGCGAATGGAAGGACGACGGCCTGCTGTACGTCTTGCAGACGGAACGCGGGATGGAGCACTTTGCGGAGACAGACCGGATGCTGACGGAGCATTTCGGCGTCGCGGCCCGCCGTATCGACGGCGCAGAGCTGCCCGCCTTGGAGCCCAGTTTGAAGCCCGGTTTGGCCGGGGCCTTTCATTATCCGCATGACGCCTCCGTCCGCCCGGATCTGCTGAATCAACGCTGGGCAGCGCGCCTGTCCGAGGGTGGCGTCGAGTTTCTTGAAGGCTGTGACCTGCAAGCCGTCCGCACGTCGGCAAACCAGATCGCCGCGTTGATCACGTCACAAGGCGAAGTCCAGGCGGATCGCTATGTCTTTGCGATGGGGGCGTGGAGCGCACGATGGTCCGCTGAATTGCAATGTCGGATTCCGATTCAGCCGGGCAAGGGTTATTCGGTCACGATGTCACGGCCGGAACCGTGTCCGCGCTACCCGATCCTGTTTCCCGAACACAAGGTCGGTGTCTCCCCTTTCGAAAACGGCCTTCGTCTCGGCTCGATGATGGAATTTGCGGGATACGACACCTCGATTCCGACGGATCGCATTGACCAGTTGCGTGATTCGGCCCGTCCCTATCTTGTTACGCCGGTCGACGGCGAGGCGTTAGAAACCTGGTACGGCTGGCGGCCGATGACGTGGGACAGCCTTCCGATCATCGGTCCGGCTCCGCGACTGAAGAACGCGTTCCTCGCAACCGGCCACAACATGCTGGGACTAAGCCTCGCGCCGGCGACGGGCAGACTGATTGCGGAAATGGTCACAGGCGAAGACGCGTGCCTCGATGCCGCACCCTACTCGCCGGCCCGATTCTAACGGCATCAGAAAAAGACTTGCAGGCGGGCCCACAGCGTGTGACTTTGCCGAACCCGCTGGCCGGTTTCACGCTCGATCAAGACCGGTGAATCGTAGAGCGAGGCCTGCCAGTTCAGATACAGCTTGATGTAGCGGTTGGGATACCAGTTGACTCCCGTATCGACCATCGACAGGCTGCGCGTCGACTCTGCTTCATCGGCCAGCCCGTCGGTGAACACTTCGTCACCCAGTGTCAGGTAGCTATACCGCACAAAGGGTTCGATGGCGCCTGGCCCATAGGCTCCCGAACGTGGCGCAAACGGTCGATGGGGGACGACAATCGAGCGGCCGGTCACCTGTTCACCCGTCAAGAAATACGACGCGGCGACATGATAACCGAACACGTGGACATTCGTTGCCGTGCCGGCCTTGCTGTAACCAAACTTGCCGACCTCCACTTCGGATTCCAGTGACATGCCCCCCAGGTACCAGGCAGCGTGCAATGCGCCCTGGTTTCGCTGCCCCAAGACTTCGACCTCCTCGTCGAATTCGAGAAACACCGACGATGCCGCATTGGCAGCTTCGTCATTTTCCGATGACTGGATGCTGGACCTCAGGGGCAGGGCCTCGCCGGGAAAGGCTTGATCGCCAAAGGCGCCGGAAAGACCGACGTTGAAGTACTCCCACAACGGCGCGCCGTGGAAAGGACGGGCATTCAAGTAACCAACCATGTCGCGGGTTGTATTTGAATCGGCCAGGCCTGTCAGTTGCCCCGAAAAAACACCGAACGCGTATTTCAGACGGCCCTCGTCAATGTCCCCCCAGAGCATGGCGCCCGCTTCTCGGGAGAGACCAAAATTCAATGGATACAGACCACGTTCCGGTGCCATGAAGTATTGTTCGAGGTGGTCGAACCAATCATAGCTGTAGGGGACGATAAAGCGGCCGACTTTGATTTGAAACGCATCGTGTGGACTGAAATTGATGCTGGCGTCCAACAGATCAAAGGTGCCTTCGACACTTCGCTGCAGCGACAATTCGTATTCGTAGCTGTGGGAAATGTGCCCCTCGAAGTAAGTGCGAAAGCGGGGGATATACGCCCCCGGTCGCGCCGGCTCCTGGTTGGTGGGCAGAAACAGCTTGAAGTCGGTCTGCTCCATGACACGAATCCGCAGTTCGAATTCTTCGTCGTGGGTCGCGATGGTGACGCCGGCATCAAACTCAAGCTTTAGATCTCGAACGGACTCGCCGTCGTAATCCAGGGATTCCGCCAGTTCGGCCGTTTCAAACGACTCGAACGATTCGAAGTCGCTCCCCGGCTCACTCAACGCGGGCAGCCGTTCGGGATGCTGTCTCGGTACGATTCCTTCGTATTCGACTGCACCTGGGGCCGGCCGAGTCTGAGCAGGCGCAGCGTGAACCGCCGCTAGCATTATCAGGCAAGCTAACGTCCATCGTCCTTGACGAAGGAACAGTCGCAGGAAGAACATGGGTCGGCTCAATCGAGTATCAACGAGAACGATTCGGTCGCCCTTCGGAAGAGTGATCGGTGAACCCAGCCTCCCCAATCCACAAATTCCGCAAATTCTGCCAATCCCGTAATCCTGCACCCAGGTCGCGCGGAATTCACCACCGATCAACCGAGCGACGAACCGAATTCGTTGCGGCCACTTTTGCGGCCCCGCTCCGGTGCACGGTTGGTAGTCCCACGATCAGCAAATGGCCGTGACCGCGGCGAGCGGTCCCCATGGTTGCGCCCGATGGTTGCGACCGATGGTTGCGCCCGATGGTTGCGCCCGATGGTTGCGCCCGATGGTTGCGCCCGATGGTTGCGCCCGATGGTTGCGCCACATCGTCGCGTGTTCGCCAATGTTCGACTGGCAGCCAACGCCTCCTATGGGCCATCCAGGGGATCGACCACGTTTTCCTCCGGCTGCAACGCTTGCTTCACGTCGTCGAGCACCGTTGGCCACAACTGAAGCGTCTGCTCGCCCTCGTGGATGTAGAGATGCCAACGATTGACCTGTCCTTCGTATCGACTCGCCGGACCTGCGGACGGCGCCGATGGACGGCCGGGCGGCGCCTCCTCAGCTTGCTCGTTCGTCAGCCAGAGAAAGATCAGGCGAACATCACGAATGTTTCCGTGCCGCGGCCGATACTCGAATCGAATGGGCCGACCGGTGACTGGCTCGAAATTGGCACCGGGCCGCAGCTTCGTCTCGAGAAGCGGATCTGCGACCAGGATCCATTCGGCGGGAATGAGCGGCAGCAGCTTGCCGACAGGATCGCCAGCGTCCACCTCCGAGGGCGTGACCTGGAACTCCAGCGCGTTTGACTGCCGGAGGCCACCGTCCCGATGAATGACCGTATAACTGCCTGGCCGCGCAAGGTAGTGTGACCTCGCCAGGTCAAACGTAAAATGGTCGGACTCGCCTGGCCCGAGCGTTGCAGGCTCCACACGAAATTGCGAAAGCCCGCCCAGGTACGGCACCTTGCGACCGAAACGATCGTAGATGTCAAACTGAAACAGATAGTTGTGACGTGTATCTCGTAGGCTGACATAGTGGGACGAAAACTCGCGATCCTGGCCACTGGTGTTTTTGATCTCAAGCCGGATGGGAATCGAGCCTCCCGCCGCGAAGGATGCGGCGGTGGTCGAAATCCGATCCTCCAGGCCGTTCAGTTCGCGGCTTCCCGTCCACTCCCGTCGCAATCCGTTCATGCGGCCGATCAGCGGATCGATTGGCGCTGGAGTTTGCACGTCAACGCGTGACGACTCCGGTTGCCGAACAAATGCAGCTCGCAAGCTGTCCAAACGCAACAGCATCCCCAGCCCCCAGCCGAGGTCCTCGGTCCACACCTTGTCGCCGGAGGCAACCTGCAACAAATATCCTTGCTCTCCCGTGCCCTGGACGGCCCCGGGCACCGCGTGCTCAAAGAAGCCCGACGCTGTCAACCAACGGACAAGCTGCCCGGCCCTCGGCTGCTGGCCCTGCTCGTCGAGCTGCTCGACGATGCGAAACGGGTCTTCCCGAGCCTGCAACGGTTCGGTCGAAAACAATGCGTGATAGAACGGCTTGTCTGCGTTGCCATAGTATTGGATGCTGACGCGAAATCGCTGGACGTCGATCGGCACATCAGGTGCGGCCGTCGCCGGCGCAGCGGTTCGGGCAACATACGAATCGTGTAACTGCCGATCGTATTCCGCGTCGGCAACTTCGAAGGCCGGTGTTTCGCCGGTTGCGGTGACGCCGCCCCCAAAAACCACGATCCATAAACTGGCGACCAGGACGGCCAACCCGCAGAGACCTGTGATCCCGGCGTGGGGCGGGGCAGGGGCCGTTCGCGTGACGATTCGTCGAGCTCGTCGCAGCGACAGCGCTGAACTGCCGCCAGCCATCGAAAGCACATACGGCGATGCAACCCGGCTCCCTTCGACGGCAGCCAGGGCACGCACGAACGTTGCACGATCCGTACCGGCGGCGATGGCCGAGTCATCGCAACAGAATTCTCGCTCGATGCGAATCCGCCGCGAGACCAGCCAAACGACCGGATGAAAAAAAAGCAACGTCTCCGTCAGCAGCTGAAATTGATTGACCAGGTAATCGTGCCGCCTGATGTGAGCCAGTTCGTGCAGCAGGATGGCATCCAACTGCGCCGGCGAAACCCCGGATACAAGACTCACAGGCAAGAGAATGATCGGGCGAAGCCAACCCATGACAATGGGGACGTCAACCAGCAAGGACGTGGCAATCTTGACCGTGCGGCGAATCTCAAGGCGTTGTGCCAGGATCTCCATCCGCTCGCGCACGTGCTCGCTGACGGCGGTCGTTGCCGAAGCACGGATTCTCTGCACCATGATCCAGCCACCGACATTCCAGATCGCTTGTAGCACGACTCCTGCACACCAGATGCCGACGACCCACGGCAACCATGAATTCAATGCCGCACGGACCGCGCGAACGTTCCCGCGCGGTGTTGCGTGCGCGACCTGAGGTGCGGGCTCGCCCATGGTGGCCGGCGTCCTGCCAGAAACGCCAACAGAAGGTTGGGCCGACGCTTCCTCGGTCGAAGGGATGGCCAAGGTGTTTGACGATTCCACGCTCGCCGGCAGCTTGCTGGCCTGCCGCTGCACAGCAAGCGCTGACGGAACTTCAGCGTGCGGCGCGGGTTGGCCGGCAACCAGGCAAAACGTCAG
>JAUIHJ010000535.1 GCA_030432015.1 bacterium | reverse complement strand
CGCATTGGATGCCCGCCTGGTCCCGATTCGGAAAAAGCTGTTCGACATCCGTGCAGCTCGGCCACGGCCCTTGACCGACACCAAGATCCTGACCGGCTGGAATGGACTAATGATCCGAGGGTTTGCCGTTGCCGGCACGAACTTCAAGAACGATGCGTATCTCAAGACCGCCAGCGACGCGGCCACCTTTGTCTTGGACGAACTGCAAACCGATGACGGTCGCTTGCTGCGGACCTACGGACAGGGACAGGCCAAGCTCAACGCGTACGTCGACGACTACGCATTCCTGATCGATGGCTTGCTGGCGCTGCACGATGCAACGCAGGATCAGCAATGGCTTGAGGCAGCCGATGTGCTGATGGCGAAGCAGATCGAGCTGTTTTGGGACGAAACCAACGGCGGATTCTTCTACACGTCGAATGACCACGAGGCCCTCCTGGCACGTGGCAAGAATCCGATCGACGGCGCGCGACCATCCGGCGGATCGGTCTCCGCCCAAAATCTCGTCGCCTTGGGGACGCGATTGGAGAAACCTGAATACCTGGCGAAGGCCGAGCGAACAATTCAGGCGGTTTCGGACTTGCTTGTTCGGTCACCCGCGGCCGCTCCGCGAATGGTGATCGCGGCGATGCAGTTGCAGGAAGCGATGGCCAAGCCGTAGGCCGCCTAATCTCTGCCCTTTCGGCCCTACTCCACCACGGCGGGGGCCAGCCGCAATGTTTCCCGCAGTGAATGCTCGACCGAGGCGGGATCACCAACCATCAACGCGGCGAGCAATGTCATCATCGCCAGGCTGACAAGGACCAGGCTGACACCGTAGGGATTTCGTACGCTCTTGGTCTGCTTTAAGGCACGCGACATTTCGGCTTCTAGTTTGTGCCAACCCTCGTAACTCTGTTGTGGTCCGGCCGCCACCAGCTGCGCGTTGCGCATGGCACCAAACAATTCGACATGTAGCTGGATTCCCAGGTTTGGCATGATCAGGCATTGACCGGCCCACCGCGCGTCGCGATCGAGTTGGGGAACCAGATTTGCCAGCAGTGGCCTTACCTGGTCGGGGTGGATGTTATAGATGACCAGGCGGGGACGCATCAGCAAGACGCACAACGTCAGGCTCAACGAATAAAGGACCAACAGGAGCACCCAGACTAGCGCGCCCAAATGAAACGCAGTCGGTTCGGGCAGGAACAATTCCATCGGCCCGACAATGGCAAAACCCAGAATGCCGATCCCCAGCGCAGCCGTGTCACGTGCACCATCGGTCAGAAACGGCCGCGACGACAGATTTACACCGCCCAGGAGGAGCAGGTAAGCGGCCAACGGGCCGAACGCAATGCAGAAGTGAAGCGGATCGATATCCAGCATTGGATCTTGCCTGTGAGGGAGGGCCGCGACAGTGACCCCATCATAGGTCTTGGGAGAGCGTCTGGTCAACGGATGCGTTGGGACACGGCGGTACCATTTCTGGGAGTCATCCCCCCGCCACATCCGGATCGAGCCCTGAATTCGCCGCAGGACGATGCGAGCGCCCAGTGCCCGGTATTTTCCGCTTCGGCCCCTTCCGCGACTTCGCCTCATGAATCGATTATGCTCAACCCTGTTGTTTTGTGGCGAGGCGCGCTGATCAGCGTCGGCGTGCCCCCCTTGCTTACCTCTCCAGCCAACAATGGGAACGACCGATGCCACGCTTGCTCACTTCGATTCCGGTTGCGGTGGTCGCCTTCGCCGCCTGTGGGATCTCCGCAACCCTGGCCGGCGATGCGACGGATGCTGATGCGAACGCACTGTTTCACCGCCGTGTGCTACCGATCCTGGCGTCGAAGAATCCCTCCAGTTGCACGGAGTGCCATTTCGGCGGCGTCGAGATTCAGGCGTATATCCACAAGGACCAGGCCACGACATTCGCGGCACTTCGCGACGCCGGGCTCATTAACCTCAAGTCGCCCGATGACTCGAAGATCCTGCAGTTCATTCGACGCCACACCGACACGACCTCTGACTCGCTGCGGAAGGTGCGCGCGGCGGAGCACGAAGCTTTTCAGGCTTGGATCCGTGCCGCAGCCCGCGACCCCGGCCTGCTGGCAACCCAACTGGGCAAGACGAAGATCGGGACGGAATTGCCCGTCGAATTGATTCGGCATCTGCGACGTGATCACGTCTTGAATTCGTTTGTGGAAAACATCTGGTCGCAAATCGGGCGGTGCGTCAATTGCCATTCGCCCGACCGCAACGAACGACTCGTTAAAGAGCACGGCGAGCAGGTCTCGTGGATTCGACCGAATGATCCAGCGGCCACGTTGGCGCAGTGCGTCGAGCAATACATTATCGATACCGACGATCCAGAGGAGAGCCTGATCCTGCTGAAGCCGCTGGGCGAAGTCGCCCACGGCGGCGGGCCAAAATTTGCACCAGGTGATCAAACCGACAAGAACTTCCGCCGGTTCCTCAACGACTACGCGGCCGTCGTCAATCGCTCGTACCAGCGTGTCGAACAGTTGCCGCCTCCGCCCGGCGAGGTCGCCCGCCTGACCGCGCAGCACTTGCGGATTGTTGACCTTCCCCAGGAATTGGAGAAGTGTTTTCTTCGTGTCGACATTTTCCGTTGGGAAGGACAGGATTGGTCGGCAACCCGCTGGGGAACCGCCGATAACCTGATCGCGGCAGATAAGCAGCTCTGGCAAAACTTGGTCACTGCCACTGCGCCGGTTGATTCGCCCCGCGCCGCGAAGCTCGAGCAAGAACCGTTGTTACCCAGCGGCAGGTATCTGGCCAAAGTCTATGTCGATCGCACTGGAAAGCTGCAGAACGATCGTGACCTTGAACTCGGCGAGGACGATCTCTGGGGAGAGGTCGAATTTGACGGCGAGTGGCCCGTCGGGTACCAGCCACCCAAAATCATTCACGCCCCCCGGAAACGCTGAGCGACGGCACGATTCGCCGCGGCCGAAATGCGTCCCCAGCAAAGTCACGACCGTCACCAATCGAAGTACCAAATCCGAAACACGGAGCAACCTTGATGTCCAACACACTGAACATCAAAGCGGCCACGACCCGCCGCAACAGCGCGAGTCAGCCACACATGCTGGCGGTCCTTCTCATCCTTCTGGCGCTCGACGCCACCATCAGCGTTCAGCACGTGTCGGCCGCCCCGGCCAAGCGTCCGAATATCTTGTTCGCGATCGCGGACGACTGGGGCTGGCCCCACGCCGGGGCATACGGTGATCCGGTCGTCAAGACGCCAACGTTTGATCGCCTGGCCAACGAAGGCGTTTTGTTTCGTCATGCCTATATTTCGTCCCCTTCCTGCACGCCTTCGCGGAACGCCATCCTGACGGGACAATGGCACTGGCGATTGGGAGGCGCGGCCAATCTGTGGAGCGTGTTTCCGGACGACCTGGCGACCTACCCGGAAATGTTGAAGGCCGCCGGCTACGCCGTGGGGGTTAGCGGGAAAGGGTTTGGCCCTGGCCGCCCGGCAACCAAGGGGCGCGAACTCGAAGGCCGGCGCTACAAGAATTTCGACCAATTTCTCGATGCGCGGGAGAAAGGCAAACCATTCTGCTACTGGTTGGGGAGCAGCGATCCGCACCGCGGCTACGACAAGGGTTCGGGCGAACGGAGTGGCATGGACCTCAGCAAGATCAAGCTACCGGCCTGCTTCCCGGACCACCCGGAGACACGCGGCGACGTCGCGGATTATTATTTCGAGGTGCAACGCTTCGACCGGCTGGTCGGCGCTGCCCTGGCCACACTGGAAGCAGCCGGCGAACTGGACAATACGATCGTGTTCATGACCGGCGATCACGGCATGCCATTCCCACGTGGTAAGAGCAACCTTTACGACACGGGCGCACGTGTGGCGTTAGCGGCGCGCTGGCCGGACGGCGGTGTCTCTGCCGGCCGGGAAGCAACGGACTTCGTCAGCTTGACTGATCTGGCACCCACCTTTCTGCAACTCGCCGGCGTCAAAGTTCCTGAATCGATGACGGGACAGAGTCTGGTGACGATTCTTCGCAGCGACGCGTCGGGCCGAATCGAGTCGCGCCGCGACCATGTCTTGTTTGGCAAGGAGCGGCATGTTCCGTCACAGGAGGCGCCCGACATGGGTGGATATCCGAGCCGGGCCATCCGTACCGATGCCTTTCTTTACATCCGCAACTTCGAACCAAACCGCTGGCCAAACGGGACCCCCAACTACGAAGATGCGGCGATCCCCGGTGCCTGGTACGGGGACACCGACAACGGCCCCACCAAGACCTATATGGTAGAAAATCGCGACAAGGACGAAACGCATCGCCGGTTGTACAACTTGGCCTTCGGTAAGCGCCCTGGCGAAGAACTGTTTGACCTGAAGGCCGATCCAGATCAACTCGTAAACGTCGCGGGTGACCCGGCCTTTGCGGAGATCAAGCGAACACTCTCGATGCAACTTGAAACGGAACTCCGCGGGTCGGGAGATCCACGGATCGTGGGAGGTGGCGAAAAGTTCGACCTCTTTCCGTACCTCGGCGGCGCGCCCCAGCATCCCGACTGGGCTAAGAGGAGACGCGGCAAGAAAAAGTGAGCGGAGAATTCATTCCGCGCCCGTGTTCGAGCAAGAAAGCAGCAAAGCGGCGCGATACCGATGGCGAACCGGCCGCAGCGGTTGACCAGCGCGCACCGCGCCCTTACCGGTAGCACTGCCTGCCGCGCGTCGCTGTGACCGCGATGCGCAACCTCCATTTCGCCGCCCCTACAAACAGCTTGCCGAATGATCTCGCATCATCCTCGCTGCGCACCCGTTTCACGAATTGGCGGGTCGCGATGTGGAAGAGTCTTTATTCGACGATGAAACAGACGTCATCCAACAGAATCTCTGTGATGGGACCATCCGCTCCCAGCAGTTGGAATAGTTGACTGACTTCGGAAAGATCAACCTCGGTCTCGATCTCCTGCATTGGAATCTCAACGACGTGCCACGCGCCGTCGCGCACGAATTTAAAGGGGTCCATCTTTGGGTCGAAGGTGAACCACTTCTGTCCGATGCCGTCGACATTGCCACTCTTCAGCCCGATCTTGAAGACCGACTGCGACGTCGTCTTCATCGCAAAGTGAAGCTTCCCGCGGGCGCCTCCGAAGTGCCGAAGGTCGTATTTGATATTGGGCGTGAACGCCGCTCCAAACCAGGTCCGTCCCGGCCGTGACGTAAGCGATTTCACGGTCCCGCCTTCGAATGGCCCGCCATCCGACTCTTGCAGCGTGTTCTCCCAGACGAAGAAATTGCCGTCCGTCCCCTGCCTGAATTCGCCGGCGGTCTTATGATCGTCGTTGTCCGTGAAGACACCAAAAGCGTTTCCTATGGGTCGAGGCCGTGATTGACTCGGCTCCCACCAGACGTCGTCGATCGACAGCGTGGTGTCGGTTGCCGGCGGATCCCCCTTGATCATGAAAAGCTGATGGACGGTCGGGAAGTCGATATTGGCAAACCGATTGAGCGGAATCCTGACGCGGTGCCAGTTGCCATCCCGCGCAAAGCCAAACTCGGCACCATCATCCCCCAGCACCAGGAAGGATTCGCCAGCCCTCGAACTCTTGATGCCGACGCGCATCGGCCCGGGAGACGTTGTCTTGATCGCGAAATTCAGATAACCGTCGGAATAGTTGCGCATGTTCAGAAAGGACGGAGTCATGACTCCCATCCCGAACCACTGGCCCGCCGCGATGTCGAATGACCAGGCGGCCTTTCCTTCGACGGAATCCGTCGTCTTCGTGCGGGCCGTCATGTTGTTCCAGTTGAACAAGGCTGCGGCCGTGCCGTAGTTGAAGTCGGGGTCATTCGGGTTGGTGAATTCCAGCGAGTTCATCACGGTTGCTCGTTCCGTAAACACGCCGAAGGGGCCACTCAACGCGTGGTCGTCCGCGATCATCAAG
>JAUIHJ010000534.1 GCA_030432015.1 bacterium | reverse complement strand
CCGGCTTCGTCGCCACCGTCCCCAGGCGGAGGAATCCCCTGCAATCACCACGCTCTGGCGAATGAAGCGACAGGCAGTACGTTGAACCAGCGGCAATTTACGCCTTGTCCTCCGTCGGCATCTGGCTGGCAGCTTGCCAGGTTTCGTTTACAATGGACGGGTTGCTCATTTGACTGAATTCCGAGGAGTAGTCATGCGATTTCTGCCAACCACGCTCACCATTCTGCTGGTCGCCTTGGCCACGACGACCCTGCTTGGGGAAGACTCCATCGGCATCAGCAAGACGAAGCCGAGCAGCGGGAGATTTGTCGCGATTGAGGATGGCTTCATGGTTCCCTACACCATGGTGATTCCGGGTACAAACGCCAAAATGACCATGGTCCCGATTCCCGGTGGCGAATTTTCGCTGGGGAGTCCAGCGGGCGGCGATGACTCGTCGAGCGGTCAGCAGAAACAAGTTCGTGTTCGCGTCGAACCATTTTGGATGGCGAAGACCGAAGTCACCTGGGCGGAATATCAGCCTTTCATGAACCTTTACGAGCATTTCAAAGAGTTCGAACACCGAAAAGTTCGCGTGGTTAATAAAGATAATCCTGTCGACGCAATCACGGCTCCGACCGAATTGTACGATCCGAGCTTTACGTTCGAGTATGGGGAAGAGCCTCAGCAACCTGCCGTGACGATGACCCAGTATGCCGCCAAGCAATATACCAAGTGGGTTAGCGGGGTTTCTGGGCATCGGTATCGATTGCCCAGTGAAGTCGAATGGGAATATGCCTGTCGAGCTGGCACCACCACCGCGTATCATTTTGGCGACGACCCAGCCCAATTGGACGACTATGCATGGCACATCGGCAACACGCCCGAACAGCCACAGCACGTCGGAACCAAGAAACCCAATCCCTGGGGCTTGCACGACATGCATGGTAGTGTCTGGGAATGGGTCCTGGATGGATACGCCGAAGACAGTTATCAACAGTTGGCGAACAAGAGCCAGGGGAAGACGATCCACGCGAAAGAAGCCATTAGTTGGCCGACCAAAGCCTATCCTCGCACCGTGCGGGGCGGGTCGTGGGAGGAAACGCCCGAGCGGTGTCGCGCCGATGCCAAGTTGGGTTCCAACGACCCCGATTGGAAACTCGAAGACCCCAACTTGCCGCTCAGCCCATGGTGGTTTACCAGCGATCCGGCGCGTGGTGTTGGCTTCCGCATGGTGCGCCCCTTGCACGCGCCAAGCAAGCAGGAGATGGCCAAGTACTGGGACGCCGACCATCCGGATATCAAGTTCGATGTCCAGGGTCGCTTGGATGAAGGACGTGGCGTGCTCGGCCTGGTTGATCCCGACCTGCCTGCCGCAATCAAGTTGCTGCAAGAGTGAGCTTACACCGCCCTTGGTTGCCGATGGCGTGGCAGCGCATAACCAAGGGAGCGCATCTCCTGGGGAACCAACTCGAGGGCGTGATGTGTTCCCGCCTGCGCTGCCACTCTCGGTCGTCCGTTTCGCCGCCAGGAGAGCAGACAATCTCATGTTGGGCCGGCTTGCCGTCGGGTTGGCCCTCAAGCTGGAGATGACGCGATCGTGGGGGCCTGCAAGGCAAGTTCGCAGGGGACCAAACTGATGAAGAACAAGGTTCCGGGTACAACCTGGTGCTGTCCCACTATTCGGCTGTCCCACTATTCGTTAGCGGGAGACGCGACGTCCTCGATACTCACCAGAACCTCGCCACTCAGTCGAACGACGGCCGGGGCACTCTTGGGCAACAGGTTGCAGTTGATAATCTCGGTGTGCGAATAGCCGTCGGCGTGGACTTGTGCGACGCCGTTGTCACCGGCCAGGCAGGCGATGATCTTCACCCGCGACGCGCCATTGATTGCGATCCCGCTGCGGCCGTTGCCGCGACAGGTTAAGCCAACCAGCGTCGCATCAAAGACGCTGTTGTGGGCATTGACGCCGTCCAATTGAAATCCCTGGACAACCAGGTCGGAAATCACCACGTGCCGCGTTTCATACAGCGTGATGCCAACCCGCAGGGTGGTATGCGCCAGTTCGTATTGGTACGGCCCCCGTCCTTTCTCGGGACGAAAATAAACATAACGGTCATGGAGACACCATTCGAGTGGTGCGAGTTTCGGCAGCAACTCGCCCCGTTTTACCTTCTGCCGGGCCACGGGCTTGCCATCGAGAAACAAATTGTGGTGCGCCATCCGTGACGGACGGAAGCGGTAGACATCGTCGCCCGCATGATGCCAGACCTCTTGAGGAACTGCATGGCTTCCATCCAGCACAGCCCCGTTTCCCACGATCTCGAACGGTCGACCTGGGACGCCGCTATGCCGTCCCGCCTGAAGTGTGAGGCTCTCGCGATACGGCTCGTCGTTGGCGGCTAAAACGACCCGGTCGCCGTTGTTGGCCAATTGAAGCGCCCGCTTGATGCTCCGCACCGGTCCTCCAGCACCGTCGATGACGACCGCCGACGAGCCATCTCGATGGTCATCACCCGTCCGGTTGTTAACGAAAACGTCACGCGCCTGCAGTCCGTCGCAGCACCATACAACGACGGCACAGAGTGACAGAGCGAGCCAACGGCAGAAAGACGTTGAAAACAAGATGGATAGCCTGGGTTAAATGCGAAGAATAGTGTGAGGCGAAGTGGGATTTTGGCTGACAGGCATTTCCGAGTCAAGGAGAACTTTGCGAAAAAGACCGCTTCTCGCTCGACAATTTTCGAATTTTGTGGTCTCTGCGCGGGCCTTTCATGACCGGGGACGATGTTTCAAGGTTGGCCCGCGGTGGTCTGGACCGACATAGTGGCGGTTTGAGAAAATGTCACTGACAAAGTTCGTTGACGACGGCAGGCCGGAATCAGCTTGCTTTCGTCACGAACGCATCGGTCCACCAGACCGTGGACCATTCACTTCTTCGCCGAATGGACGCATCATGCAGGTACGGATCAACGATCGAATTGTCGAATTGGTCATCGGCGACATCGTTGCCCAAGCGGTTGACGCCATTGTCAACGCGGCCAATTCTCAACTGGCCGGAGGCGGCGGTGTGGACGGCGCCATTCACCGTGCCGGCGGACCCGCCATCATGCGTGAGACGGACGCGAACTTCCCGCGCGGGTGCCCGACCGGTACTGCGGTCCCCAGTGGTGCCGGAAACCTGTCGGCGCGCTTCGTCTTCCACGCAGTCGGGCCGGTGTGGAATGGTGGTGAAGCAGGTGAATCGCAGCAACTCGCTGCGACCCATCGCCGCTGTCTGGAGCTTGCGGTCCAACGCGACTGCCAGAGCATCGCTTTCCCGGCGATCAGCACCGGCGTTTTCGGCTACCCGACCGATCTGGCTGCGAGGACCGCCCTCTCGACGGTGATGCAGTTTCTCCAGGCACTTCCATCGACCCCCGTGGTGCCATCGTCCGACGCGGCTAACCCGCCAGGTGTCGCGCACCCGTTGGGGCTGGTACGGTTCGTTCTCTTCGACGACCGTGCGTTTCAAGATTATGCCGAAGTCTTGACCGAATTGGCGGCGCGAACGTGAGGCGCGTCGGTGTGAAACCTGTTGCATCGGTTGCCTTGGTCCGCCCAGCGCTTCGTGCCAGCGCACGGTGTCAGCGCACGGTGTCAGCGCACATTACCGGCATTACATGGCCAACGTCTCAAGCAGTTCCAAGAGTTCCGCAGGCAGTTCTTTGTGCAAGGTGAACGTATCTTGCAGCGGTGTGAGGGAATTGATGCCAGCGGAGACGCCGGCCATGACGCCACTGGCCCCTTCGCGCAGCGCGGTAACAGCGAAATCACCGAGCCGGCTGGCGAGAATTCGATCTTCCGGCGACGGGCAGCCACCGCGTTGCAGGTGTCCCAGCACGACGACACGGGTGGCAGACGGCTGCCCCAATTCGTTGAGTGCGCGCTGCAAGGCGGCGGCGCCGCCCCGTTCGTCACCTTCGGCCACAATGATCATGACGGACGTCTTGCCACGCTGTTCAAGCACTTTCAGTTGCTCGGCAATGCTTCCCACATCAGTAAAGGTCTCGGGAATGCAAACTCCTTCGGCGCCGCAGGCCAGGGCGGTATAAAGCGCGATATAGCCGCTGTGTCGCCCCATGACCTCAACCAGGAACATCCGCTCGTGACTTTCTGCCGTATCTCGGATCTTGTCGACCGCTTCGACCGCGGTCTGTACGGCGGTGGAGAAGCCGATGGTAAAGTCCGTTCCGATCAAGTCATTATCGATCGTTCCGGGACAGCCCACGACGCGTCCATCCCAATGCCGGAGAAGGTCGACCGCGCCGCGAAACGTCCCGTCGCCGCCGATCGGAATCAGAGCGTCGATGCCATGCTTGTCGAGAATTCCGGCTGCCTTAGCGAGTCCTTCTTCGGTTCGAAACGCGGGGCAGCGGCTGCTCCGTAGCCGGGCGCCGCCCTGCCGTGACCAGCCGGAAACGGTCCGCAGCCTCATCCGAGGTTCTCGATCCGCGTTCAGATAGAAGTCTTCGTCGAGCAGCCCTTGGTAGCCGCGCTGAATGCCCACGACCTCATGGCCTGAAGAGATGGCCCGTCGCACCACCGCACGAACGCACGCGTTCATGCCAGGAGCATCGCCGCCACTACAAAATACGCCGATTCTCATCTGTGTTGCCTCGAATTGTGCCAGGATACCGCAGGGCGACGTCGGCTTTGAATGGAACCGCGGCACCGGAGGTCGCCTGCGATTCCCACGGTGCGTGCGCGTTGTACGCGCGGATCACGATCATTGCAACGCTGAATGAGAACTTTTTTCCGTCTCCCGGTGTCCTGCTGGTGAATCGATATAATTGGACCGGTTGGTTGGCCCCGCGGGGCAAACGTGGACAGGCGAAAACCCTTGCTGAAGCCAACGCGACGGGCTGCGGACGCCCCGTCAGGCTTCCAATTGAGGTCTTGCCCCTGCGCACTAGAAATTTTGGCTTCACAGCGAGGATACCAAACAATGAGCGTCTTGGACCGATTTCGCCTGGATGGCAAGCGGTTATTCATCACTGGCGGCAGTCGTGGCCTGGGCCGCGAGATGGCGCTGGCGATTGCCGAAGCGGGCGCCGACGTCGTGGTCGCCGGACGTGATGCGGCAAGCTTGGATCGCGTCGCCGAAGAGATTCGGCACCGCGACCGGCGGGCCGAGACGATTCAGGCCGATCTGGGTGATCCTGTCGAGTGTGAAGCGACCTGCCAAACCGTCGTCGATCAATTTGGACCGATTGACATCCTGATCAACAACGTGGGGGGGCGTCGAGAAAATATTCCGACGCAGGACATGCCATTGGCCAAATGGCGTGAACTGATGGACCTGAATCTAACGAGCGCGTTCGTCTGCACCAGAGTCATTGGCGGCGCCATGATTGCCGGTGGCGGCGGGGGACGGATCATCAATATTGCGTCGATCAACGCCCTGGTCGCCGGGCGCAACATCGCGGGACGTCACTATGAAACCGCGAAAGCCGCCATGGTTCAGTTCACCCGCGCGACCGCCGTGGATTGGGCGCCGCTGGGAATCACCGTGAATGCCATTTGCCCCGGCGGGTTCATGACCGAACCGAATCAACGCTGGGCCAAGATCCACCCCGAGGTTGTGACGGCGTTTCGCGCCCAGGTACCGATGGGGGACCACGGTCAACCCGAGGATCTGGGGCCCTTGGCGGTGTACCTGGCGAGCGATGCCTCGCGTTATATGACGGGCGCGTCTCTGGTGATCGACGGTGGTTACACACTGTGCTAACGTACCGATTCGGATGCCGCGTGCGGATGTGAATGCCCCTTGCTTAACCAGCCTTTACCGAGTTCGACTATGCCCTCGTTGCTAAAAATTGCCGCGGTCCAAATGGATGTCACACTGGCCGACAAGCCTGGTAATCTGGCGCGCATCACCGCGGCGTTGGA
>JAUIHJ010000533.1 GCA_030432015.1 bacterium | reverse complement strand
GATCACCGAGAGTTTCGAGTATCCTCGATTGCAAGCGGGACCCGGGCGCGATCGCATCAAGGTCCTGGAGGACACCACCGGCGATGGGAAGGCCGACAAAGTGACGATCTTCGCCGATGGGCTCAACATTCCCTCAGGAATTGCGGTTGGCCATGGTGGAGTCTGGGTCGCCAACGCGCCCGACATTCTCTTTCTGCAAGACACAGACGGTGACGGCAAGGCGGACAAACGGAAGGTGGTTGCCACTGGATTTGGTCGGGACGATACGCACGAGCTGCCCAACTCGTTGACCTGGGGACCGGACGGTTACCTGTATGGCCTGAACGGAGTCTTCAATCACAGTCACGTCAAACAACAGGACCGCACCTTCGATTTCACTTGCGCCCTGTTTCGGATTCACCCCCGGACGCATCAATTTGAACTGTTTGCCGAAGGCACCAGTAACCCGTGGGGGATTGCCTGGGACCCTGAAGGCAATGCCTTCCTGAGCGCCTGTGTGATCGATCACCTGTGGCACATTGCCGAAGATGGCTATTACCATCGGCAGGGCGGTCCCTATCCACCGTTCACATGGAAAATCGAATCAATCGTCGACTACAAACATCAGGCTGCCGCGTACTGTGGTATCACCTACTTCGATAGCGACGCCTACCCACCGGAGTATCGCAACCGCCTGTACATGGGCAACATCCACGGCAACTGCATCAACGTGGATATTCTGCACCGCAATGGCAGCACGTATCGCGGCGAGAAGGCACCTGACTTCCTCACGGCAAATGACGTCTGGTTCATGCCGGTTGCACAAAAAGTGGGCCCAGACGGCTGCCTGTATGTGCTGGACTGGTATGACCGATTTCACTGCTACCAGGATGCGCGGGCGAAGCCGACCGAAGTCGATCGTGCTCATGGTCGACTGTATCGTGTCCGTTACAAGAATTCACCGCGGGCACCCGCGTTCGATCTGTCCAAAGAGTCGGGCGACCAACTGATCGAGCGGCTTGGCAGCCCCAACGTCTTCTTCCGGGAACGTGCTCAGCTGGAGCTGGCGACGCGCGGCGATGGCGAAACGCTGGCCAAGGTACTGGACCTGGTGATCAACACGTCCACACCGCGCAATGCCCGCCTGCGCGCCCTCTGGACACTCGTCAGCCGCGGCCGATTGGATCCGGCGATTCACTATCGTCTGTTGAGCGACCCCGATCCGGGCTTTCGTGCCTGGGCGGTTCGCGCGGCCGGAAACTTCGGCCGCCGCACCGACGAAGCGGTCCGCGCCAAACTCCTCACATTGACTGCCGACACGTCACCCGACGTCCAACTGCAGGTCGCCGTCGCCTGCATGAAGCTGGAAGGCGTCGACCCGCTCCCCGTGCTGGTCGACCTGTTGGCGTACAGCGGCGACGATCCCTTGATCCCGCACATCGTGTGGCAGAATCTGCATCCGCTGTTGCAGGAGCGGAGCACCGAATTTCTCACGCTGGTCAAGAAACACGATATCACCAAGGCACCAAACCTCAAGAAAATCCTTCCTCGAGCGACCGAACGCATCCTGGCGGCGCGCAAGTGATCCGCATTCCCCGCAAGCAAGGCAATAGGCACATCGAACCCAGGTACGCTCGTCTCGTGAAACAACCCGCCATGGCCACATTGGAATTCTTGTTCCGGCCCGGATCGAATGCCAGCTTGGTGGCGATCCGCGGATCCATCGTCTTGCTTGCTGCGTTTCTGGGCGCGTTCCACCCACAGGCACTGGCGGCTGCTGGCGACGTCGACACGGTTGTCACTTTGTTGGAATTTGTGATCGACGTCGACCAGGAGACGGCCGCCAAGTGTCTGGGAACGCTGCGCGGCGCCATCCAGTCGGGCGAAATTGACCAGACGCGACTGGCAACCGTCAGGCAGCAACTTGGCGAAAAGTTCGCCGCCATTCTCGCGGCCGGGCCGGCCAATCCGCTGTACCTTGATGTCGCCCTGGTGGCGGGATCCTGGGGCGAAGCGAAAGCCGCTTCGGCTCTGCAGCAATTGGTCAGCCAGGCAGCAAGCAACGAGGCGGATCGTCTGGCGGCCCTCGATGCCCTGGCAGCGACGCAACAACCTGGCCTGCTTTCGCTCGCGCCGAACCTGTTGTTCGAGCCGGACGCGTCGACGCGATTTCTCTCACGCGTGCTGACCTCGCTCGGGCGCTACGATGCACCACAGGTCGCCGATGTCGTCCTTCAGGCGTACCCACGGCTGCCGGGCGATGTTAAACCGCGGGCCATCGAACTGCTCACCCAACGCACATCCTGGAGCAAACAGCTCGTCCGCTCAATTGGCGACGAAGAGTTGCCAACGAGCGTGTTAAGCACCAACCAGGTCGCCCGCCTGCAAGCGAGCCGCGATGCGGAGTTGGTCGAACTGATTGGCACCCGCTGGGGCACGATTCGCACCGAACGGAACCCTCAACGTACCCGTGTGATTGAAGACATGCGAGAACGCCTGGCCACCGCTAGCGGCGACGCCGGACGCGGACAACTCGTCTTCAGCAAAGTGTGCGGTCAATGCCACAAAATCTACGGCCAAGGGCAGGAGGTCGGGCCTGACATTACACGCAACGGCCGGGGGTCGTTCGACCAATTGTTGTCGAATGTTTTCGACCCGAGCCTCGTGATTGGAGCCGCCTACCAGGCACGGACCGTTATCACGACCGAAGGCCGCGTGCTAACCGGATTGTTGGCCGAAGACAACGAGCAGCGGATCGTGCTCAAGTTGCAGGGTGGAAAGCTGGAGGTGATTCCTCGCGGCAAGGTCGACGAGGTCATCGTAAGCAAGTTGTCGCTGATGCCCGAGGACCTGGAAAAACAGTTGAAGCCGCAGGAGTTGATTGACCTGTTTCAGTTTTTGATGCTGGATCGTCCGCCGCAGGACCCCGCCGCGACCCTGATTCCGGGCGCACCGGTCGGCAATCCCTAGTCTGGATGTCTCAACAGCGCGACGACCAAAGCCGCGCGGGCGCGCGACCGCGTCGCTGCCTTGGCCGGGGATCTCCGCCTGTCCGCTCGTCCGTCGATTGACAGGCCGCCCATTTGACGCATTCACCAACCGCGTCTCGCTGCTGGCTACTCGCGTACTTCGGGATCTTGCCGCTCCTCTTCTAGACGCTGGAACAGACGCCGCACGTCGCCGGCACCTCGGACGGTCGTCACGACGGTTAGCAAGGCGAACAGCGCCAGACTGCTCAGCAGCACGACTTTCCAAATGGCGATCCAGACCATGATTATTCCTCGTTCAGTGCCGGCGATGCCGTCTGCTTCGGCGGCGAGTCGGGAAGCAGCAGGGAGACGATCACGAAGACCGCCAGGGTGAAGGCGACACTGAACAGGCCGACTCGGGCGCTGCTCAGTAACGTTTCGGCTGCCTCATTGGTGACGGGCTTGCCTGCCGCCGCCAGCATCCAACGCGCGACGGGCCCGCGGATGGGGCCCAACCCCAGCACGGCCGAGCATCCCGCCAGGAGCGCGCAAAAGGCTCCGGATGAACTTGCCCGCTGCCAATACAGTCCGCCAATCAACAGGGCGAACGCACCGGTGAAATAGATCGCACCGGTGATCGCCATGTAGTCCCAGATGTCATCGCCGCCTTCATAGAACAGGCCCCAGGCCCAGATGTAGCAGCCGATGATCACAATCAGGATGCGCGTCAGGCGAACGCGGGACCCAATCGATAAGGACTCGCGTCGTAGCGGGGCGATGACATCCTGAACAATCACGCTGCTCCAACACAGCAGGTAACTGTCGTGCGTCGACATGAAAGCCGCAATCATGGCGGCGGAGACCAACCCCAGCACGCCCACCGGCAGCAGTCGGCCCATAAAGATCGGCATGGCAAACAGTGGGCTGACTGCCTCCTCGCCGGGGGGCAGCGACTGGTCGCCAACGCCGAACCAAGGGCCCAATTCGGGCGCCATTCTCGTGACAAACACGAACGCACAGATGCCCCAAAAACAGGGAACGATCAGTCGAATGGCAAACGCGATCGAGGACCACGTGAACTGTCGTTTTACTGCGGTCGAACTCTCCATCGCCAAGGCCCGGGCGATCGCTGTCGGCCAGACGGCGCAGCCGACCAATCCCAGCACGGCTTGCCAGGCAACGTACTCGGGTCCGAAGGCCGGCGATGCCAAAGGATCAAAACCACCCATCCCCATCTGCGACTGCACTTCGCTGAAAATCGAATCCCAACCCAACTGCTTGATGGCCATTCCGGTCGCCAGCAGCATGCCGCACGAGAGCACCACGAACTGTACATAGTCGGTCACGACGACCGAGATCATTCCGCCCAAGACGGTGTAAACCAGAACCAGGGTCAGCAGCGCCGTCATAACCAGCGGCAAGGCCCACCCGGCATGCGAGAGGCCCGTCACGCCAACGATGAACATCGAGCCAACTTTAAGAAACAGGCCCATGTTCAAGATGCCGCCCAGGGCCAACACGATCCCACCCAGGACCCGTGTCTTGCGACCGAACCGGCGTTCGTAGTACTCGGGAATGGTCAGCACACCCAGGTCACGCAGCGGGCCCACGATGAAGCCTGAGAGTCCGACGCCCAGCGTGACCAGCCCCGCCAGGACGCCGATGTGAAAGGCCGCGAAGCCCCCCTTGAAACCTTTCTCCGCGTTGTACATTACGGTGATCAGTCCCATTTCCGTACCGCTCATCGTCGCCACGCCCAGCCAGACCCCCACGCCGCGGCCGGCCGCGATATAGGACGTCATCGTCGTGGCATAGCGTTTGACGTACAGTCCGATCCCCAGCGACACCAGCAAATAAACGACAACAATTCCCCAGTCCCAACCGGTGAAATTTGTCTGGGCGGCAGTCGCAAGGGCATCGTTCATGGGAGCCGTCAGGTGTGAATGGCGAATACAAGTCGGACGTTGGTATCGCGATTCCTGACCTGAATGTCAACGCCGCTACGAGGCCGGAACCGACTGGATAGGCCTGGCGAAGCCCGGCAGCGGGTCGAGTGAACATGGCAACGATTCACCGCTCGCATCGATTTGTTCGGTTAATTGGCGCCCGATTCGGCGGTTGTCAAAGCAGACGAGAAGACCTAAGAGTCGTCACAGAAATGGCGGCCCCAGAAGGAATGCTCCCATGATTCTGCCGTCGACTTACTTCGTTTACCTGGCAGCGAGCATCGTTATTACCGTCTGGGTTGCCCGAACGCTGCACTCGCATGGCCGCATTTTTCTCGTCACCAGCTTTCACGGCAACGAACGTCTCGCGGACGCCGTGAACGATTTGTTGGTCGTGGGGTTCTATCTGATCAATTTTGCCTACGTCGCGCTGGCACTGAAGTATGGAATGAAACCGACGAATCTGCAGCAGTCGATTGAATTTCTCGCCACGAAGATTGGCCTCGTGTTGGTCATTCTGGGCGCGATGCACTGCTTTAACCTGATCGTGTTTACGCACATCAGCAGACACCGCAAACCGTCACACCTTTTTTCGCAAGGGAGCACACCATGTTCACCCACCTCTCCGTCATGATCGTCACGTACTTCGCGTATATCGCCATCGGGATCGGCTTGACGGCCTGGGTGGCGCGAACCCTCCACGTACATGGGCGTGTCTTTCTAGCCAAAGGTTGCAAAGGGGACGATGAACTGGTCGGCTCGCTGGGCCATCTCCTTTCCGTCGGCTTCTTGCTGTTGCACGTTGGTTTTGTCTTGCTGACGCTCAAGCTGGGTGGGGTGGCGACAGAATCGACTGAGGCGATCGAACTGCTGAGCACCAAGACCGGGCTGGTACTGGTCGTCCTGGCGGTTTCCCACTTCTTCCATCTCGCACTCTATGCACGCATTCACGGCAAGCCGCGCGGCAAGGGCGACGCGCGACACGACACCGGGATCGTGACGGCCGAAATGGTCAAAGCCTGACGTGGCGTCGACTCCACATCGAT
>JAUIHJ010000532.1 GCA_030432015.1 bacterium | reverse complement strand
CTTTCGACGCGCCGTAGATGATTTGAGTTTGGACGGGTCGCGCGGTCGACGCGTTGGAACGCCCAACCGGCTGAGCCGCCACGGACGGCGGATTGCGATCCGCCTGATGAAACAGTTTTCGTGTCGATTCATGCCGAGCAATGGCGGGCAGCGGGCTCGGCGTGGAACGTGACGGAATCGCTGCCGGCGGCGTCGCGGTTGTTGGATTTTCGCGGTTGGCCGCCGAGCGGGTTGCCGGCACGGAACCGATCTGCTCCGCTTGAATTCCCGCGTTCGTATCTCGCAACACGTTGTCCGGCTTGCCGCCCTCGTCCAACATCTTGCTCAACAGGGCTTCCAGCCGCCGCAAGTTCTCTGCGGGCAGCTCCTGCGCCGGGATCTTGCCGAGCAAGTCGCGAGCCTGACCGGTTAATTGTCGGGCGGTCGCCAGGTCCCCTGTGCTCGCCGACTGCTTCGCCTTCGTCAGCAACTCGTGTGCGACCATCGCGTCATTCATCGTGGCCGATCTGACGACGTCGGTTTTTCGGCGGCCGGACGTCGCGTTTTGGGATTCCCCGGTCAGGATATCCTCCTCGTCCGTCGCCAAGATAGCCGCTGGTGTCGCAAGGTTCGTCCGTTTCGTGGATCGGGGCGACATCCTGGAACTTTTCGAGCTGGCTTTGCCAGGATCGCCATAGAGAATCTCAGCCGGCTTGAAAGGGACTTGATCGTTGACACCGCGTCGACCTTGGCCCTTCCAGACTTCGGCCTTCAAGAAGTCGTCCTGAGGCTCCGCGTCGGACACATGAATGCTGGGCAATGGGACGAGCGTCGCCGCAGCATCCATCAGGTATCCAGTGTCCTGGGCGAGACACGCAGTCCCCATCAACGCATTTGATGCGGTGAGCGTGAAAGCCCCCACCATCCGCCAAACCTGCGGCCTGGGATTCGCGATAGAAGTCTTTAACATGCGGGGTGCCTTCTGTTCCATCGTTCGCTCGTATTTCGTAGACCTAAAAGACGAAAGGATCATGCGTTTTGATCGGCCCGAACGGCTGAACGACTTAAGCAAAGTCTTTGGCTTGTAACGACATTTACAATTCTGTGGGTATTACGGTCGTACGTGCGGCGCTCGGGCCGAGCGACACCACGACAACGTAAAACACGCTTCCGCATGAACTTGAGACCGAAGACTGGGACATCTTTCCGACCGCCCCACCGGAGAAGTACGTTTCAAACACTCACTCGGAGATTTTCGGCGCACTTTGTCCGCAGCAGTCGCGGCACATATCGCTTCGCCGAAAAGATAAGCCGGGACCGCCGCGAGCATGTTCCCCTGGTCGCCATTGACGCCAGGCGAAATGGCGACGCTTCGCGCAGAGCGGTACGATGCGATGCGATGCGACGATCATCGGGAGAGACGCCCAGGCATCAGCAAGTGGCGGCCGGACGACAGGCCCAGCATGCGGCCGAGAGTGGACGATTACAAAGCCGCCACAATGATCGAGTGCGACGCGACGCCAGTGGATGCCCCGCCGCACGACACCTTAGCGTTCGTGATGATCCCAAGAACGCCGAAAGCCCATCCAGATGGATGGGCTTTCGGGTCGGATTTGCTGGACGATCTGGCAATCGTGCGGTGGCATTGATTAGCGTCGTCGCAAGGGACGCAACGGGGTGATCGGCTGAATCTCTTCGTGATCGCCTGTGGGCTCGATGACGCGATCGTAAGCCCGCTGGAAAACGCGATTCGAATAGGGGTGCTTCGGGTTCCCACCGTAATTGGCGACTTCGTTTTGGTGGTCCGCAATATGAAAGTAGTTGTAAGGCCTAAAATAATAGTAGTTCTTGGGATGCGCAACGTACGGAATGTGCTGCGTCCAACCGCCTGGCGCATGACATGGATCGGGAAGCCCCCAGATCCCCCACACGCTGTGATGATGATGCCCGACGGGGATGCATTCATCGCAAGCACAATCATGCGAACCGCCTTCGTAAACGACGTCGCTCTCGTGGGCTACCGCGTTTCCATGCTCCACGGGCCCGCCGTTTGTGGCACGGCTTTCCGCCGCGTGAGTACTCGCCAATCGCAGGCTCGCCGTGGATCGCGGCGTGCGGTTTCGCCGGGACGAGCTGCCCGTCCCGCCCGACGCGTTGAATGACGATGATCCATCCGCGAGTGTGGGTCGCGGTTCAGACTCATCCCAGGACGCAACGTGAACGGTGGCGTGTCGTGCCGCAGTCGCGGGGTTGGACTTCACGAACGCAACGCTTGCCGGGAGAGGATCGGCGCCGGGTGCGACCGCCAATGCCAGCAATAAGACCAGATCTGATGCCATTTCATTTATCCTCGCTAAGTCGCTGTAATTGGTAGCACTCCAGGCGATCAACAGACCGAGCCTGCCGGGCTTCGATGCGTCATGCTGTTTCAAATCCCTAGGACCTGATCGACCACTCGAATCGTTCACCACTAGAAAAACCACGCAATCGTGAAAACTCTTCGCAGACACCCCAACTTCGCGTCCTGGCCCGGCTCATGCGGAAAAAAACGCACAATTGACAAGATTTAACAAAGCCGTATAGGCCGCAGGGTCGAATACTAGTTCCACGCAATCGTTGAATCCTGGACAGCACGGGTATGCAATAACATGATCACACGCTCAACACAAATCACCGCCTTGATGTTGGCAGGCCACGCGCTGGCCCATCTGATTGGGTCGACAAGCCTGCTCGCTCAACCGCAGTTGCCGCCACCCGTTGGCGAAATGCGATTGCCACCACGCCAGGTGACCGACCCCAACGCGATGGAAACGGAACTGATCCAGGAGGTGATTGAACCACAGCTCTCACTCGACCTGGATCCCACACGTTCCAAAATCGTGCGGACGAAGTATCCGGTTCACCGAATCGCGATCACCAACCCGGACATTATGGACCTGAATCAGTTTGGTCCCAATGAATTCGAGTTTATTGGGAAGCGAAGCGGCGAGACGGCCCTGTCGCTCTGGTATCGCATTGACAACGGTGAAGAGCAATTGCTCCGTTACCTGGTGCGAGTGGAGCCCGACGACGAGGAGCAAGAGCGCGCCGAATTGGAATACGGGCGGCTGGAGAAGCGAATCAACGAGTTCTTCCCCAATAGCCACGTCCAGCTGATTCCTGTCATTGACAAACTTATCGTCCGCGGTCAGGCACGGGACTCGGAAGAGGCTTCACAGATCCTGGCACTGATTCGCGGCCAGTCCAACGACGGCTTCGGCTTTGGGTTTGGCGGAGGCGGCGGGGTCCTTACGGGCGGAACCGTTGCCAGAATCCCCGGCGCCGAGGATCTACCGCAAGCGAGAATTGTCGACCTGCTTACGGTCCCGGGCGAGCAGCAAGTGATGCTCAAAGTGCGGGTTGCAGAATTGACACGAAACTCGGGGCGAACGTTGGGCGTCGACCTGGAAGTCTTCCAGGACCACTTCTCGATTCAGAACTTGCTCACCGGCGGCGGTAACCTGACTGCGATTCTGGATGACGGCGACGTCAACCTGTTTATCAAGTCGGTTAATGGCTATGGCCATGGAAAAATCCTGGCCGAACCAACCTTGGTCACGCTGAGTGGTCGGACTGCGACGTTCATCGCAGGCGGCGAGTTTCCGGTTCCCACGGCGGTTGGCATTGGCGGGATTGGTGCGGCAAGCACTTACTTCCGCGGCTTTGGTACCCAACTGGCCTTTACCCCCAGTGTGATTGATAAAGATCGGATTCGCCTGCAGGTCGCGCCGTCGTTCAGTTCGCTGAACTCAAGTGCGTCGGTCAACGGCATTCCTGGCTTGAACGTGCGAGCTGTGGCCACCACCGTCGACCTGCGTGAAGGCCAATGGCTGGCCATCGCGGGCTTGATTCAGGACGAACAGGGCGGTACTCGCAGAAGCATGTTCGGTCTGGGAGCCATCCCGGTCCTGGGCGGTCTGTTCGGAACCCAAGACGTCACTCGTGAAGAAACCGAACTTGTCGTCCTGGTAAGTCCCGAATTGGTGCACCCGCTGGAAGAAGAACAGGTTCCCTTCCTGCTGCCTGGCATGGAAGTAACCGAAGTTACGGATCACGACTTCTTCTGGCATCAGTCGATCGAGGGACGACCCAATTTCCAACATCGCAGCACCGTCATGCCGGCGTACCGGCGACGTGCCCATCAGGCCAACTGGGATGCGGTTCACATGGCAAAGCAGCAGATCAAGTTGCACTCGCACTTCAACCGACAGCAACAACACTACATCTCCGGCCCAGTGGGATTCTCCCGCTAACGCTTGGTGATTTGGAATTCATGTAGGGGGACGCATTGATGACAAAACAAGCCAACCAGACCTGGCTCGTCTATATCGGAATTGTTTCGCTGGTTGCCGCAGCACCCGGATGCCGCTCGGCGGCACCCTTGTTTCACGTGCCGCCGGACCAACCACAGATGCTCGGCATGGTTGTCGACCAACTGAACGAGCAACAGGAAGTAAATGCCGAGGCATCGAAGTACGTGGTCTACCAGCACGAGTTTGAAGTCAATGAGTTTGGTGATGGCCGCAAAGAACCCGGTTTGAAACTCAACGAATTTGGGGAAGATCACGTGAAGCGGATCGCCTCGAACTTGCGTGAGCATGGCGGTGTCTTCCCGGTTGTCGTGGAACGAAGTCGCAGCACTTCACGTGAGCACACCGAATTTCAATACCCGGTCCATTACAACCCCGACCTCGATCTCAAACGCCGCGCGGTTGTCGTCGCGGCGCTCGAGGAAATGGGCATTGGAGACGCGGAGAATCTGGTTGTCGTGGCACCGGCGTTCGCCGAGCCCTACACCGGTCGTGAAGCACAGCGGGCTTACTACCGAGCCATCTACGGACGCGGCGGCGGCGGGGGCGGCTTTGGCGGCGGCGGCTTCGGCGGCGGCTTTGGCGGCGGCGGCTTTGGCGGCGGAATCTTCTAACGGATCCGCGAATAGGCAACGCAGGTAACAGCGGCAGCCAAAATCTTTGGCGGCCGCTGTTGCCGCACTGCCTACTGAATTTCAACGACACGAATGGAGTCTGAAATGGCATTGAAGCGTTGGCACTGGGGTTGGGTAGCAATCGTCGGACTGGCTGCCTGCACGGGTTGTAGCATGATCAGACCCGCGCCCCAGGAGACGGTGGTCGTACCAGAACAGGTCGATCCACAGGCCAAGCTGAGCCTGGCAAAACTCGCCGAACGGCACGGTGATGCCGCGCAAGCCACAGAACTCTATCAAAACATCCTCCTTGACGACCCGCAGAACCAAGCCGCGCACCATCGACTGGCGGTCCTCGCGGCACAGGCACAAAAACTCGACGTTTCAGAGTTTCATTTCGAGCAGGCCATGGCCTTGGGGCAGCCAACGGCGGAACTGTTGAACGATCGGGCGTATTCCTTCTACCTGAACCACGACCTGGATCGGGCCGAAGAGACCGCTCGTCAAGCAATCGCACAGGAACCGCAAAACAAGGTCGCTCGTAATAATCTGGCCCTGATTCTGGGTGAAAAAGGTCAATTCGATGCCAGTCTCGCCGAGTTCCGGCGGGTCGTTAGCGAAGCAGAAGCGCAAGCCAATGTGGGCTATGTTCGAGCGATGGCGGGGGATCTCGTGGGTGCCGAGAAGGCGCTTCATCACGCCCTTGAAATGGACAGCACCCTCCGACCTGCCGCCAACGCGTTGCTCGAATTAAGCGACCGACGCCGGGGCATCGTTCGCGACGTTGCCCCGGAACTGAAGCCGGTCGGCCCTCGGTCCGAAGAACAGCAGACCGCACAGGCGACCGGAATGATCAATCACAGCCAGTTGCAGCAACCGGCCAATGTCCTTGGCCAACCGCAAGGACAAGCAAACAATCCCAATGCGCAGCCGGCGAATCAAGGGGTCGCGAACACCACCCCCCAGACCTTTGCCCCTTGGGCCATGCAAGGGCAGGCACAACCCGTTTCCTACCAGGCACCTGC
>JAUIHJ010000531.1 GCA_030432015.1 bacterium | reverse complement strand
ATTGCCGTTCGCATCGATATCGAGTTGGGCAAATGCCTGCCAGAAACACCTGGGAGTCACCGCCTGCGACATGGCGACAAACGGCGACAGATGAACGGCTTCGTTCTGCAATACGAAATCCGAGGCGTGGACGTAGCCGGTGACGTCACTGGCGGTCGGCAATGTGAGCGCAAACCCAGCCGACATCGCTTTGGTCTCGGACTGCATCAGCAGCAGTTTGAACGTGGCGGTGACGTTGTCCAGGTAGGACGAGCCGTTACCGGCGAAGAACTCGCCGAGGTCCAGGTTCACCGGTGTCCGGAATGGGATCCTGAGGTCAATCGACGCCAGGCCATCGGCGATCGTGCGTTCAAATCCCAGCGTATAACGGTCGACACCATAATCAAAGGTGCCCCGGTAAGAGTCAAAGTCACTGTCCACGGTACCCACATTCTTGAAGCTCTGGTACATGAAGTAGACGCGGTCTTGCGTCACCACGCTATGGTTTTCCGTGATTTTCGCGCGACGACTGCCGGGAATGTCGGCCACCACCAAGTTGCCATCAAACCCGACGACCTGACCGCCGGTGAAGAATGAATCACCAATCGGGTTGGGAACCGGCGGACCCGACGTTGCCCACGATTCACCCGGCATCTCGGTGAACCGCCCGGCGGGAGGCTCGATATCCCCGACCGTAAACTCGACCGCGTCATCGAACCTTGGGAACGCAACTTCCGTTGCGAAATCGGCGACACCGGTGACCGCCGTCCGCGATTCGCGCGTCACCAATGTCTGGTCGCCAGCATCGGAGATGCTCCACCGCGCTGTCGAGACGGGATCATGCTCGTCGGCGCGGGACGAACTGATGCCAAGGACCGAAACAGCCAAAACGACCAGGCAAATCGGGCGGGTCACGGTCGATTTCCTTTCAATAGGGAGCGGTACAATAGGGAGCGGTACCGCCCATGTTACGGGCACGGCGCGGCAGGTGCGCATAGCGACTGCATGAACCACCCGAGCCGTATAACCCGTGCAGGTCCTATCACTGAATCGACCGTTACGTCCGGCATATCCAGGTCGACACGCAGAACCGGCACAGCCTGACGGACCGGCACAAACCCCCTATCTTCAACCGCTTTGCCCGAGCTAGCGCTCGGCCGAGCCGCCGCCGCACGCAGTCCAGGGCCCAATTTTTGCGACTGGACACGTCTGCGCTCGCCCTGCATAATGTGGATACTAGGGTCCTCAATCAATCCCGCCCGGCCCCAAGGCCAGACCCTCCCACCATTTACACACCGCAGTTGACGTCACATTCCCTCGCGAGGCATGCTGATGCGCGCCCTGTTCACGTTCGACACCCGGCACCGGCCGGGCACCATCCAGAGCCAGAACGCCCCCCTACCGCCGCGGGGACGATCGCAAGTCCGCTGGCTGACAAACTGCGTGATGCTGGCGATCTCATCGCTGTTGTTGATCTGCGGGACTCCTGCCAGCAACGCGGCCGACGCGACCAGCCGCCAACGCGTGGCGACTGATGCCGACTTTCAAGCCAAGGTCCTGCCGATTGTCCAGCGGTATTGCCTGGACTGTCATGGCGAGGATGTCCCTGAAGGCGATGTTTCGCTGCACGATCTGCGTACGGCCGAGCAAATCTTGCAGCATCGCGATATCTGGGAGAGAGCGATCCGCCAGCTGGGAATCGACGGCATGCCCCCTAAGGATTACGACGAGCGACCATCACAGGCCGAGCGAGAAGCGATGATCGAGTGGCTTGATCTGAAGCTTTACCACGTCGATTGCGATGTCGTGGACGATGCGGGGCAAGTCACCATCCATCGCCTGAATCGCACAGAATACAACAACACCGTACGCGATTTGCTCGGTGTGGATCTCGACCCCGCCGAGGATTTCCCATCCGACGACGTGGGGTACGGATTCAGCAATATCGCCGACGTGCTTTCCCTACCGCCCCTCCTGCTGGAAAAGTATATCAGCGCCTCCGAGCGGATCGCCGGCGCCGTGATCATGACCGACGAAGACGGTCGGCGAAAGCAGCGTTTCGATGCCACACAGTTAACCGGCACAGGCGCGGCCCGCACCGGTGGAGACTACGTTCAGATGACTTCCCGCGGCTCGGCCACCTGTCAGCCCGAAATCAAGTTGGCGGGCGAGTACCTGATTCGCGTGGAAGCGATGGCCGATCAAGCCGGGCCCGATCCTGCCAGGATGGAAATCCTGGTCGACGGCAAGTCGATCAAAGTCCACGATATCAAGGAGCATCGCAAGTCCGCCGCATACGAAGTTCGCCACACCCTGCCGGCGGGCCGTCCGCGAATCGAGGCGGCGTTCATCAACGATTATTACCAACCCGATGCAAAGAACCCCCGGGATCGCGATCGCAATCTGGCCGTCCGGTTCGTCGAACTTCAAGGGCCAACCAACGCCGCGCCACCGGACGTCCACCAGCGCATTGTGGTGGCCACCCCATCGGACAAGAAATCGGTCGCCCAGGCCGGACAGGAAATCTTGCAGCGTCTCCTGCCCCGCGCCTTCCGCCGCCCGGTCGAGAAAGTCGAAGTCGACCGCTTGGTCAACGTGATCGAATTCGCTGTCCAACGCGGTGACTCATTCGAACGCGGCGTCCAGGTCGCCCTGCAAGCCATCCTGGTGTCACCGCATTTTCTGTTTCGCATCGAAGGCGGGAATCAAGAACCGAATAAGCAGCACGCCATCAATGACTTCGAACTCGCATCGCGGCTATCGTACTTCCTCTGGAGCACCATGCCCGATGACCAACTGTTCTCGCTCGCCAGCCAGGGAAAACTGCATAACCGAGATGTGCTGGATGCCCAGATTTCCCGGATGCTGGCCGACGCGAAAGCCGATGCGCTGGTCGACAACTTCGCCAGCCAGTGGCTGACCCTGAGCAACTTTGTGGAAGCGGCGCCCGATCCAAAACTGTTCCCCGAATTCACGCCGGCATTGCGTGCCGACATGATCGCGGAAACGAAGATGTTTATTCGCGACATCTTTCGCAACGATCGTAGCTTACTCGATTTCATCGATGCCGATTTCACCTTCGCGAACGAGCGATTGGCGAAGCACTACGGGATTCCGGGCGTCAAGGGGGACAACTTTCGCCGCGTAAGTTTGCCACCGGCCCAACGTGCCGGAGTACTGACGCATGGCAGCATTCTGACAATTACCTCGAATCCCGATCGCACGTCACTCGTGCGGCGCGGTGTTTGGGTTCTCGACAATATCCTGGGCGTCGAATTACCCGACCCACCGGCCAACCTCATGTCGCTGGAAGAGGGTGCCAAACAATCTGGCGCGACGTCGCTTCGCGAGCAGCTGCGAATTCATCGCGAGTCTTCCACATGTTCGGCCTGCCATAACGCGCTCGATCCATTGGGTTTCGGCCTGGAGAACTTTGACCCGATCGGCCGCTGGCGGACCCAGGACGAAGGGCAGCCGATCGATTCCAGCGGCACGCTTCCCAGCGGCGAGTCGTTCACTGGGCCAACGGAGTTGGTCCGCATTCTCAAGAAAGACCAGAAGGACTTTGCAGAACTCTTGACGAGAAAGATGCTGACCTACGCACTCGGGCGTGGTCTGGATCGTCCGGACTCCTGCACAGTCGACGATGTTGTTGCCGATTTACAACAAAACGACTATCGTTTCAACGTACTGGTCCGTGGCATCGTACATAGCAAACCGTTCTTGATGCGGAGAGAGAGCAATGAGTAACCACCACACCCTGCCCAGACGAACCTTTCTGCAAGGCCTCGGAACGGCGATGGCGTTGCCGGTACTGGATGCGATGACCCCGACAGCCCGAGGTGCCGAGCAAGCTGCCGCCCCCGTGCGGATGGCGTTCGTCTTCTTCCCTAACGGGGCGATCGTTCCCAGTTGGAAGCCCGAGGGCGAAGGTGCGAATTGGAACTTGTCGCGTTCCCTTAAGCCGCTCGCCCCGCACAAAGATCAAATCACGGTCTTTACCGGACTGACCCAGCACCACGGTCGTGCCAATGGCGATGGGGCCGGTGATCACGCTCGCAATGCCGGATCGTTCCTGACCGGTGCCCAACCGCGTAAGACCGCCGGGGCCGACATCAAGCTTGGGGTTTCCGTGGATCAGGCAGCCGCGCAACTGATCGGCCGACAAACGCGTCTACCTTCTTTGGAACTGGGGATTGAACGCGGCCGCAACAGCGGAAACTGCGACTCCGGATATAGTTGCGCCTATTCTGCAAACATCTCTTGGAAAAGCGAATCAACCCCGATGGCCAAGGAAATCAATCCGAAGCTCGCCTTCGAGCGGCTATTCGGAGCGGCCGACGCGGCAAAGGGACAAGCAGAGCGGGACATCTATCGTAAGAGCATTTTGGATTTGGTCGCCGAAGATGCCGCCTTGTTGCGCAAGCGACTCGGTATGCGAGACCAACGCAAGCTTGACGAATACTTCAATAGCGTCCGCGAGTTGGAGATCCGCATCGACCGCGCGGCCACCAAACGTGCGGACGTCCCGGAATACAAAGTCCCTGAGGGGATTCCGCAGACGGTCGAAAGCCATATTCGGCTGATGTACGATGTCATGACACTGGCCTTTCAGACCGACACCACAAGAATTAGCTCCTTCATGCTGGCCAACGCAGGCAGCAACCGCAGCTACCCTTCGCTCGGCGTCAACGGCGGCCACCATAGCTTGTCACACCATCGCAACGACACGCAAAAGATGGAAGACATTACCAAAATCGACACGTATCTCGTCTCGGAGTTCGCCTACTTCCTCGACAAGCTAAAGTCGATCAAGGAGGGAGAGGGAACCCTGCTCGACAACAGCCTGATCCTTTACGGCAGCGCCATCGCCGACGGGAATCGACATTCGCATCACGACCTGCCGATTGTGCTGGCCGGCAAAGGTGGCGGGCAACTCGAGTCGGGGCATTTGCGGCACTATCCCAGCGACACGCCGCTAAACAACCTGTTCGTTTCGATGTGTCACATGGCGGGCGCACCGGTGAAAGAACTTGGCGACAGCACAGGTCCGTTGGCGAAGATCTAAAAGTCCGATCATCATGCGGCGACGACCGGGGGTCCGGCTCGTTTTGCGCCGCTCAGCGGATCGGGCGGGGCAACGGGGCCTGTCGGCGAAAAAAATGCCGGTCCCCGTGACGCGGTATGCGTAACACGAGATGCGCCGCAGCATCGCGCCCGGTCAATTCGGCGGCACTGCTCCCGTTCACCCCGCGAACGGGAATCCACTACGCCCCACATGGCTTCCTGCCTGACCAATGCCGCCGGTCCCATCATGATCGGCGAGACGCTGCCGAACAGCCTCGCGACTATCCGCGGCGATAACGAGTCGGCCGAGTCTTGATTTCAATCTTCTCGGCCGGCGAACCGGGCTCCTGCCGCGTTTCCTCCTTGAGCACTCCCAGCATGCCACGCAGCACGCCTGGATTCAATCCGCCGTCGGGAACGCCATCGAGGCCGTCAATTTCACCTAACAAGTCCGCGACGTCGGCGAGACTCATCGTTTCATTCTCGGCGAATCGTCGTAGCATCGCCGTGATGACAAGCGTCAAGAAGGCCACATCGCTGCGAAGATCGGCCACTTCATCGGCGGTACGCTGTGCGGTTCCAGCGGCGGCGCGACTGGAAGCTTGACTGCGCGAGAGGCTGCTTGAGATCCGACGGAGGTGCTGTGCCTCCGCTTGTTCCGGAAAGAAGAATTCGAACATGTCCATGGATGTCTCCTGATTCGCCCGCGATTGTTCATCGCTGTTACACAGTTACGGTCTTCTTGTAGCCTTGTGGCCTCGTGGCCTTACCCTCGCACGCGGTTTTTGAAGTTACCCCTTTTGGCCGCGCAGCGGCGGCAGGTAAAAACCTGGGGGCCAGCTGACATGCCTACGGCACTAACAAGAGCGCAACATCAAGACTTTAAAACGCACGGTCAAGGTCCCGTCATCATCCGGCACCGCCCGGTCG
>JAUIHJ010000530.1 GCA_030432015.1 bacterium | reverse complement strand
TCATTGCTTGGCCTGACCGTCGGTTGCGCGGAATGCCACAACCACCGCTACGACCCGATTTCGCAAGCGGACTACTATGCCTGGCGGGCGATCTTCGAACCCGCCCTGGACTGGAAAGCCTGGAAAGTCCCTTCGAAACGCCGCGTCTCGCTCTACACCGATGCCGATCGCGCGTCGGCCGCAAAGATCGAAACCCAGGCCAAGGCGATTCTTGCGGATCGCGAAGAGAAACAAGCGGCCTTGATTCAGGAGACATTCGCGAAACAACTGGCGAAGCTACCGGCAGAAATCCGGGAACCCGTTCGTGAAGCGCAGGAAACGCCGGCCAAACAGCGAACAGCCGCACAGAAAAAGCTGCTCAAAGAGCATCCCAGCGTCAACGTGACCGCCAGTTCGTTGTATCTGTACGACAAAAAGGCGGCGGCCGAATTGAAAGCGATGGCGGACAAAGCGAACACGCTTCGCCGGACGAAGCCGGTCGAGCGGTTCGTCCGCGGGTTGTGGGAACCCGCCGGCAAAGCCCCGCCAAAGACGTACTTGTTTGTGCGCGGCGACCACGAACAACCGCACGAAGAACTCGCGCCCCGGGCCTTACCGGTCCTCGGCGCCGGCGACAGCCCCTCCCTGCCACTCGATGACCCCACCTTGCCGACCAGCGGTCGCCGACTGGCCTACGCAAAACGGCTGACGTCGGCCGAGCACCCGCTGGTCGCCCGGGTGATCGTCAATCGCATCTGGCTGCACCACTTTGGGCAAGGCCTGGTCGCGACGCCCGGCGACTTTGGCGCGTTAGGGGTCCCTCCCACTCATCCGAAATTGCTCGATTGGTTAGCAGCCGAATTCCAAGGTCATTGGGATGTCAAGCAACTTCAACGGATGATCGTGACGTCAACCGCGTACCGCCAGGCGTCGCGGAATCGCGATGCGGCCATGCGAATCGACGCCCAGAATCAGCTCTACTGGCGGATGCCGATTCGCCGCCTCGAGGCCGAGGTACTGCGAGACAGCCTGTTGGCGGTGAGCGGTCAACTCAACTTGGAAGCGGGTGGACCGGCCGTTCCGGTCATGGCAGATCGTGCCGGGCGGTTCGTGATTGGCAAGGAAAACCTCAACGCCGGTCGGCCCGGCGCCGTGGTCGACATGCACGGCGACCAATTTCGACGCAGCGTTTTTATTCAGGTTCGCCGCAGCCGCCCGTTGGATGTGATGGATCCGTTCGACCTCCCGATTCCTTCGCCCAACTGCACCCAGCGTGCCTCGTCGACCGTCGCCCCCCAATCGCTGATGCTGATGAACAACGACTTCGTGCAGGACGTGGCACAAGAGTTCGCCGATCGAGTTCGTACCGAGGCGGGGAGCGCGACGGCGGCGCAGATTGAATTGGCGTGGCGGGTGGCGCTGGCCCGACTACCCAGCGATGTGGAACTTGCTGGTGCAACACAGTATCTGACGGAGCAGGCAGACCACTTCGCCGCCAATGCACCGGCCGTCGCGAAGAACAAGACAGAACCGGACCCGCGGCACGAGGCGCTGGCCAGCTTATGTCACGCCCTGCTAAGCTCCAACGCGTTTCTCTATGTGGACTGAACGTCATAAGGTGGAAGAGACGATGACCCCTTTGGATCGGCAGCAATCGAATCGACGCCATTTCCTGGCATCCAGCGCCTTCGGCATCGGCTCGACCGCCCTCGCCTGGTTACTGCAACAGGAACCGGTGGCGGCGTCTCCGGCCAAGCCCGCGCTTGAGCCCGTTCATTTCGACCTCAAGCCCAAGCCGCCTCAACATGCGCCGGCGGCCAACGCGATGATTTCGCTCTGGATGCAAGGTGGGCCGAGCCACATTGATCTTTTCGACCCCAAGCCGGAGTTGACGAAACTCGACGGCAAGCCGTTTCCTGGCGACATCAAGTACGACAACGCGGCCCAAGCCAGCGCAACGATGCTCGGCAGTCCCTGGAAGTTCCAAAAGCACGGGCAGTGTGGTACGGAGCTGTCCGAGCTGTTGCCGCATCTGGCCAATGTTGTTGACGATATCTGCCTGATCCGTTCGACGCGAACCGGCGTCAACAATCACGGCCAGTCGATCCGGGCCCTCAACACGGGGCGGATCGTCGGCGGGCAACCCGGCCTGGGCAGTTGGCTCACGTACGGCCTGGGAGCTGAAAGCCAAGATCTCCCCGCCTACCTCGCACTGACCGACCCCGGCCAGCTTCCGGTGCTGGGGGTGGAAAACTGGAACAACGGCTACCTGCCCTCACTTTACCAAGGCACAGTCATTCGGCCGCAGGAGCCACGCATCCTCAATCTAACGCCCCCGGCCCGCCTCAAGGGTCCGGCGCAGCAACGGTACTTGGGATTTCTGGCGGATTTGAATCGCCAACATCTCGAGCAGCGTCCGGGCGAACACGACCTGGAAGCGAGAATTTCCAGCTACGAGTTAGCGGCGAAAATGCAGACAGCAGCCAAAGAGGCTCTGGATCTCAGCCAAGAATCTGCGGCCACCCAGCGGATGTATGGCATGGAAGACAAGGCGACACGCGACTACGGATCGCGCTGTTTAATTGCCCGCCGGCTCGTCGAACGCGGGGTTCGATTCGTCCAGGTCTTTACCGAAAACCAACGTTGGGATCATCACAACAGTATTCGCTCGGGGCTGCCGACCGCCTGCCGGAAAGTCGATCAACCATCCGCGGCCTTGGTGGCGGATCTGAAACAGCGCGGCCTGCTTGATACGACCCTGGTGCATTGGGGCGGAGAAATGGGCAGACTGCCCGTTATTCAAAACGATGCCGGCCCCGCCAAAGTCGGCCGCGACCACAACACGCACGGTTTTAGTATGTGGCTGGCAGGTGGCGGCGTCCGAGGCGGGATGACCTTCGGCGCGACCGACGAATTTGGCCACAAAGCAGTCGAAGATGTGGTCAATCACTTTGACTACCATGCGACCGTGCTGCACCTGTTTGGACTCGATCCCAGCCAACTGTCGTTCACACAAAACAATCGCGTGCGAACGCTCTTAGAAGGCAACGGACGCGTCGTCAAAGAGATCTTGGCGTAAGGCATCGCATGCCCGTCCCCCCAAACACGCTGCAAATCGACTCCCACGGCACACCCCGCTGCTGGTGGTGCGGCGACGACGCCCAATACGTCACCTACCACGACCATGAATGGGGGCAACCGGTCGACGATGATATTCGGCTATTCGAGAAAATCTGCCTGGAAGGATTTCAAGCGGGACTCAGTTGGCTCACGATTCTGCGCAAGCGAGAGAACTTTCGACAGGCGTTCGCCGGGTTCGATTTTCGTGTCATCGCAAACATGGGTGAGGCGGACACACAACGCTTGCTGACAGACGCCGGAATCGTTCGCCATCGAGGCAAGATCGAAGCCACCATCAACAATGCACGCCGGGCGCTGGAGGTCGTGGAAGAAGCAGGTTCGTTGGCCCGCTTTGTCTGGAAGTTCGAACCGGCCAGTTCGCAATGGGATGCGGCCTGCCCAACAACGACGCCGGAAGCCAAAGCCCTAAGCAAGGACTTGAAGCGGCGCGGCTGGCGGTTCGTCGGCCCGACGACCGCGTACGCGTTCATGCAGGCCATGGGGATGGTCAACGACCATCTGCCGGGTTGCGCAACCCGCGAAGTGGTCGACGCGGCCCGACGTCAGTTCCAGCGTCCCTGAGTGAAAACACGGACTCACGCCCCGTTCGTCGCACCCCGTTCGTCGCACCCCGTTCGCCGCGCATCGGTCGGACGCGCATCGGCCGGACGCTCAACGTTGCAGCGAGGTACGGCAGACGGTGACAACCCACCTTCTGGCGCCGCCTGCTACGAAGAAATCGGACGCCAGTGTTTCGGGCGTCCGTTGCCATCCGGCAATGGCTAATAACTGGGTTCGGGATTTACATCCACGACGCGCCAATTCGAAATCAGGGCCACGGCGTCCGGAGTGAAAACGGATTCGATCCAGACCGGCACGGCATCGATCCTGCCACGCATGACCAACTTGTCACGACGGCGGAGTTTCTTGGCCAATTCCAGCGAGACTTCCGATCCGATCCGCATGCCAATGGGGGCCGAGAAGATATGCAGCCGGTTGGTCGATGAGGTACCGCAATAGGTCACCGTCCGCAAGTTCCCAAACGTGGGATGCGCCGCGTGCATCGGGATCAGCCGCGTCTTGCCGGCTGGCTCGATTTCAATCACGACCTCAAGCTCGGTCACCCGCATCACCTTGGCCATGAATTCGAGTTCTCCACCCTCGAGTGCCTTGGCGGCCTTGCGCAATTCGGCCGACCGTTCGCGATAGATAAAGACGTTATGGCTTTCGTAGCGAATCGAGGCGATGGCGGCGCCCAGCTCGACCAGATTCTCAAGCTCCACCAGGGGAGTGACCGGCGCCGGAATCGTTGTGGCTGGATCGGCAGCCGCTGGCGCTGGAACCGCGGCGGGCTGCGCCGCCTCGGCTTGCGCCACGTTGGCAAGAACACTCAGACTGGCCGCGATGAAGAGAAATGCCCGCATGATGAACCTCCGGTGCGTGATGACTGCAATGCCTGAGGGACCATTGTAGTTGGGGGATCGACGCGTTGCCTCACCCTTTTTGTGACGTGAGCGGCGTACCATGGCTTTCATGCTTTCCAAACTGCCTGCTTTCCAAACTGCACGATTCCCAACCCGCCGCTTCTACTTTGAAGTTACACCAATGAGCCGCGCAGCGACGGCAGGCCAAAGCCCGGGGTGCCAACTGACAGGCCTGCGGCAGTTACGAAAACACCCCTTCAAAACGGACGCGTCGGGTTTCGCTTGGCGACGAATTCCCGATTGGAAAACTCAAAAGGCCCTGACCGCCGTACCGCCGCCGTTGACAGAAGCCGGCGCAGCTCCCTACCATTTGGGCGGGTCTGTACCTCAGGGATCCACCGCACGGTGGTGACCCAACAGGCCGCTTTCATTTCCCTTCTCTGCGGATGCGTCTCGCGCAAATCACACGATGGCCAAACGCCAGCAACAGACTTTCAGCTTCAACGACACCGCCTCCGCCGATCCTGCTGCCCAACGTCCGGCTGAGCATGCCGCGCCCAGCGCCGAGCCACCCTCGGGCGACACGGTGCCTCCCCACGCCGCGCCACCGGACCGGCCATCGCGTCCCCAGCAGACGCCGGAGACGAATGCCATGTGCGACGACTTGACAGGGCAAACCGTTTACGTGATCGATGCACATTCGCTGATCTATCAAGTATTTCACGCCATGCCGGACATGTCCGGACCCAACGGCCAGCCCGTCGGTGCGATCCACGGCTTCATTCGCGACGTTCTGGATTTGATTCAGAATAACAAGCCGAATTTCTTGTTTTGTGCGTTCGACCATCCTGGCGGGCAAACATTTCGCAATGACCTGTACCAAGAATACAAAGCAAATCGCGAGTCCATGCCGGCCGATCTAAGGCCCCAGATTGCAGATATTCAACGTGTGCTGAAAACGCTGGGGATTCCGATTCTGGTCCTGGAGAATTATGAGGCCGACGATATCCTCGCCACAATCGCCGCACAAGCCGGAGAACGGGGTGGCGCCTGCTGCCTGGTCACCGGCGACAAGGACTGCCGTCAGCTCATTACGGACAAGACAACCGTTTTTAACATCCGTAAGAACGAGCATTATGATGCGCAACGACTCCACGACGATTGGGGCGTGCGGCCGGACCAGGTTGTCGATTTTCAATCACTCGTTGGCGACGCGGTCGATAACGTACCGGGCGTGCCCTTGATCGGACCCAAGCTGGCCCGTGAACTCTTGGAGAAATACGATACCCTGGAGAGCGTGCTCGACCACGCCGCCGATGTCAGCGGCAAGAAACGGAGCGAAAACCTGACCAACTTTCGCGACCAGGCCTTGATGAGCCGTGAGTTGGTGCGGCTCAAGCCCGACGTGCCGATCGCATTCGACTGGGCGGCTGGCCGCGTCGGTGGTTTTGACA
>JAUIHJ010000529.1 GCA_030432015.1 bacterium | reverse complement strand
ATCCTCGATGCTCGGGTGAACGACAATTGGTTGTCGTTCATTTTGGAGATACCATCGTCGCCCAGCAGCAAGCGGCCTTGCGACGGCCGGTCGAGGCAGCCGAGCAGGTTCAAGAGCGTGCTCTTGCCGGAGCCCGAGGGGCCCATGATGGCGACATAATCGCCCTCCGGGATATCGAACGTCACCCCGCGTAAGGCGCGCACGGTTTCGCTCTTGAGCACGTAGTTCTTATGCAGGTCTTCCAGCCTCGCCGCGTAGGTCATCGTCCACCTCCTGGAGGCCCACCACCTGGAGGTCCACCCCCTGGCGGCCCACCGCCCGCGGCCCGCAACTTTGCAAAGCCAGCGGTCAATTCCGCCGCACTCAGTTCGCCGTCGCCGTTGGTGTCGGCAGTCTTCAATCGTTCCTTGAGCCCGTCGGGCAGTTCATCGACGGTCACTTTCCCGTCGCTGTTGGAGTCGAGTCGCGCGATCATTTCGTTCGCCGCGCCGCCCGCTTTGGATTTCTCGCCGTCCGCGGCGCCGGCCTTCTTGGCCGCAGCGGCACTGCCGATCGCGGGTGCATTTTCAACCTTGACTTCATCGGCCGGCTGAGGGAATCGCGAGTGATCAAACTTGTCCAAGTGTTTGCGGGGATTCATCACAACTTTTTCACCCGCCTTCATCGGGTCCGACTTGGTGACGTCGAGGGCCGCCATTTCCTGGCTATTGGTCGAACTGATCACGATCTCGCGGGTATCCCATCCCTCGCCGTTCTGGACGAGGCAAAACGTCTTGCCGCTCTGTTCGTAAACTGCCGTGACGGGCAACTGCAAGGCGGACTCGGCGTGTTCAATATGAATACTAACCTCGGCGGTCAGGCCGACGCGAATTTCCGGGGGCGGCTCCACGATCTTGATGAGGGTGACATACTCTTTGGCGGACGAACTCCAGAAGTTGCCCGGCTCGGCGTACTTGTTGACTTTGGTCACCTCACCCTGGACGGTCTTGTCGCCGAAGGCATCAATGCGAATCGTCACCGGCAGGCCTTCGCGGACGAGGTTGATTCGCGACTCGTTGATCTTGGCCCGAATCTGCATCTGTTCGGGGTCTGGCAAGCGCACAATCACCTGGCGTTCGCGGACGGCGACGCCGGCTTCCACGACGAATTCGCTGCCGCTCCGACTGCTGGTGACGTTGGCGTAAACGACCTGGCCACCCTGGGGGGCCACGACCTTGCACTTGACCAACTGGTCTTCAATCTCCTTGAGATTATTCAGCTCTTCCTGATGGCTGTCCTGCTCGTTCTCCCATTTCACTTTCGCGGCGGCGATGTCGCTGTCGAGTTGCGTTACCATCTTGCGCTTGGTGAATTTCTCGAGTACGTCGAGCTTCTGGCGGGCCAGATCGAGTTCGTTTTGTGCGGCATCGACGCGAAATCGTTCGCCATCCAATTGCAGCGGCGTCAACAAACCACGCGATACCAGCCGTTTGATGGACTCGAACGATAGCTGGGCCTTCTTGAGGTTCTCTTCGGCCACGAAAATCTCGTTCTCGATCATCTTGGCCTGCTCGTTGTAGGCCCCGTTGATGTACTCGTCCTTGGCGATCAAGGCGGTATCATAGGTGGCCTTGGCCTGGATCATGATCGCTTCACTGGTGTTGACAACGATCCGCTGACGGCTCATCTCTTGCTCGAGATTGGACGAATCAAACGTGATCAACCAATCGCCTTTCTTGACGACCGTGCCTTCCGGGATGACGTCAATGATCGAGGTTGCGGCGCCGGTTCCGCCCCCCGAGCGGCTACGGATTTCGCAACGGATTTCGACGTTGTTCGAGCTTTCGACTTCTCCCTGCTCCAATACGACGTGATCGTATGGCCCTTCGATGACTTCCTTCAGCAGCGGCGCCTTGGTGATGTCGTCGCCGCTTTGCCGCGTCAACAAGATCGCGGTAACGATAAGGATCCCCACCACGGCCAACGCACCCACGATAAAGAACGGGGTCGATCCACGTCGCAGAAGGCGTCGACTGGCAGGTGAGGCAGAGTTGGTAGCGAAGCGACTCAACATGGTCACATCCTCAAGTGGCGGTTGGCTTGAATTTGCAGGAGGGATTATGGCGGGGGCTTTCGAGCCCTCCATTGTAGTCGCGGCAAAATCCGGATGACACGTCAAACGTCCCCGAATTCCAATTTCTCGCCCGTGCGATCGCCGTCAGCCGCGCCATAACGGCGCGCGGTGACCGTGAATCGGATGGCGCGCTGGGTAGAAGACGGTTTCCTGGCAGGAGACTGGGCCCCGTCCCTGTAGATTCCAGCTCTTCGCGCGCAAGCGCCCCAGCTTTGATCAAACCCCGGCCGCATCCATGTGGTGCGGAAAAAGTGTGATTTATGGAAAACCCTGCAGAAACCATCCTGGGGCATCCCTGCGAAACGCTCAGGGCTCCGATGTGTCGGACGCGAATCGCAATTCGTGCGGCGCGACACGAACCGGTGCGTTGGGTAGCACCGGGCCGTAATTCAGCGGTTCGGCCGCCGGCAGACGCCTGATTGCGGTGGGCGCTTCGTGGGGATCAACGACGTGGACCCGTGGCGGCAGCAGTTCGCCATCCTCGGGCGCATCGTCATCGGGGTCGGCGAGGTTCGGAATCCCTGGAAGTGTTTCGTCCGTTTCGATCAGGAACTCGGCTTCACCATAAAATCCGTCCGGTGTCGGGAGCGACGTCGCTTCGTCGATCGGACCTGGGTCGACCCACGCGCCGTTCGGATCCAGGTTCATGGTCCCCAGGTTGAGGTCGAGGCTCATGCGTTGGGCTTCGTAATTCAGCCAGACGCTGAGGAAATCGTTCTGAGCACTCTGAAGGTCGGCCAACGCCGAGACCACGTCGCGGGCCGCAGTGACGCCCGACTCGAGCCCCCGTTCTTCGCGGAGTTTTTGAATCTGGTCGTTCAGGACGACCTGATCAATGGCCGACAGGACGGCAATTCTTCGTTCTTCGAAGTTGACGCGGTTCAGATTGATGGTCCGCAAAGTGTTGCGGAGTCCTCGCGTGACATTGTCCACGAACAGATAGTAGGCGCGGCGTGCCTGTTCGTATTCGATCAGGGCCTGCCGGTAGGTATTGCGTTCCGCCAGGCGGGTCAGTGGTGCGTCGAAACGGAAACCGACCCGGATATTGCCGTCGATCGTGCTCAGATCCGCGGGATCGTTATTATCACCCTGGCGAATATCGCCATCGACAACGAGGTCCAGGAAGCCCTCCAGGTTGTCCGCGTTGAATTCGATCAAGCGCCACGAATCGACCAGCGCCGCGCGGGCATTCATCCAGTCTCGCCGAAACGACTGGGCCAGCTGCATCGCCATTTGCCATGACAGTTCGACCGGCGTAAGACTGACCGTCTCCGCACGAGTGCGTGCGTGAACCAGCGACAGGTCCAACACGTCATCGGAAAGGTCCGAGAGAACGCCCGGGATCGCAAAGATGACCTTCTCTTCCATTTGCGAATAAAGTGCCACCGGCTCGGGCTTCTCTTCTGCCTCGAGCAGCGACGTGAGCACGGCATCGATTTCATCGAGCGGTTGGAAGTACGACTGAAAGAGCTTTTCGAGCCGGTCGATTTCGGTCTGCAATTCGACCGGCGTCTGCGAGACACGCTGGACGTCAAAGACCACCGGCGCGATGTCCGCAACCAGGATGCTCTGGCAGGGGTCCAGGTTCCCGTATTCCGCGAACCGGTCCTTCTCGATGTTGTATTTCGCCTGCAGGCGCTCAAGGTCTTGTTGCCGTTTGGGCAACGCTTCGGTCAGCACGGCGATATCGTCCGTCACACGGGTGATGTTTTCTTCGCTGACCTGGCGACATGCATCGCGGATACGCGTCACCTTCTCTTGCAGCTGCCGAAGCTGTCGCGCTAATTCATCACTCCAGGCGAGCGTCGGGGTGAGCCGGCCGTTGATCTCCACCTGCTCCACACCATTGAGAACCTGTTCGTTCACGATGCCAACTTCGTCGCGCAGCCGCGTCATGGTGTCCTGCACGGCGAGGATCTTGGGATCGATCAGATTGAACTGATCGACCATGGGGTCGACGATGTCGATACAGATTTTTGGTGAGATGCCCAGCGAGATCTTGTAGTTATCCAAGCTCGACTGGTAGGCCGCCTGGCTATTGAGGAGTCGGCTTTCCGCGTTCAAGAGAGCCTGACGTGCTTGCGCGATCTGTAACCGTTCGCGAACAATCGTCTCCGCATCATCCGGGATGGTGGCCAGACTCTCGGCCAGAGATTCACGCAACTGTGCAAGATTGCTGCGGAGTCCGACGATGGTAACCTGTTGATTGCGGATGTCTTGCAGGTCCTGCATGAGCCCCATGAAGCCGCTCACCTGGCCCGCACCAGCGCCGCCTCCGCCGAACCCGCCGCCGGCAGTGCCTCCGCCGACACCGCTGCCTACGGCACCAAAGCCGCCGCCGCCGACGCCGGTGAAGCCACCCAAGCCAGATCCCTGGAAACCACCGCGGCGCGTCGCACCCGTGCCGGCGTCAGCGCCGGTCATGATTTCCACGTAGAACGCCCGCCGGTACCGCTCCATCTGGCGAACGTTGGCCAGCAAGGCGCGTTCGGAGAGCGTCAACTGTTCCATAATTCGATCTTTACCGGCCTGCCGTAGTAAAGGCTGAATAAAGCCGAAGTCGGCAATTGTCCCCCACGAGAATCCTTCATTGCCGAAATCCCAGACCAGGGCGTTGGCCAGGCCCACCGCCAGATCGGCACCGTTGGCAAAACTACGCCGCATCCGCAGCCCGTCGCCGCCTGTTCTCGGCAGCACCGCCGTGCGCGCCGGCCCTGCCAACCGCCCGGACTCACGCGTGAAGAGCGCCGTGTTCAGTACCGAACCTGTGTTGCCGTCGCGATCCCAAGCCCCGTCGTAGTCTCCCCGGTAGCCGCCGAAAAACTGCGAATCAAACCGAAATCGCTCGGCACTGACGTCCAGCGCTGACAAATACAGCGTCTCAAATTGACGTTGGTAGTCGGTCGAATTAAGCAGCGCCAACTGGAATGCATGTTCGGAATTCAATCGCAGCACCCCGTTTTCATCGAGCCCCAAGGTTTCGATGTAGCCAGGGTTCTGATCGAAGTCCGTGTCGCCATTGCGGTGCCACCACGGATAGCCTTTCTTGCCATCCACGTGGTGCATCAGTTGATGTGATGTCGGGTCGTCTTCCGGCATCGGCGGCTGGTCGGGGTCGAATGGATCAAACATCCGCGACCGTGGATCGATCTCAATTCCATACCGATCGAGGCGCCAATGTGGATTGTTTGCTTTTTGCTGCACCAAGGCATACGCGTCGGCATCTGCCTGTTGCCGGTAGTAACTTCGATGACAGCCGCTTGTGGCAGAAATTGTCAGCAGGAGGCAAAGCGCCAAGCGGCCACGGCGCACTGGCCGGTGGCGTCCAGGGGACGTCGTCATCATGAGCCTCGATCGTTGAAGTGGTAGGAGCGCCACCAGGAAGGGAGGAGGCAAGCGCGTCAGGGGCGTGTGACGGTGGTAGGTCTTCTGCGGGAGGTTCGGGGTGACCCGAAAAGGAGGATCGCAACCAATTCGACAATTGGTCGCGTTAGTTAAGGATTCGGGAAATAACCGGTACCGACTTGAGCGATTATGATGGTGATTCAACTTCGTTCGGTTCGTGCGCTGCAAACGCAATAATCCCAGTGAGTTAGGACGTAAGGTTTGAAACCGAAAAGGTTGACATCCCAAACCCCCTAGCTTATCATCAATGGGTGCACGGACGGTTTCTCGCTCAGCAGCAACCTGCGTGTTGCGCCGGAGGAACTGGATCGGGACTTTGGCTTCGACAGGGTCAACGGACCCGTGGCCGTCGCGAACCGGCTTGGATTGGACGTTGGTTTAATCACTTTCAAAAAGTAGACGGCGAACCCTATTCATGAACAATCCGGTTCTCTGGCAGGCGGGCATTGGCGTGTTCAC
>JAUIHJ010000528.1 GCA_030432015.1 bacterium | reverse complement strand
CGTGGCAGGCACGAGCGTGGTTGGAATCCGCTGGTCGCATCGGGGTGGTGGACCGAGATACCGGCGAGAGCCCATGACGAACACCTCGGTGCAGGCCGCCATTGCCGGATACCTGGACCACGTGGCTGTGGAAAGGGGCTTGGCCGCTAACACGGTCAGCGCCTACCGCCGCGACCTCACGAGGTACGAGCGCTGGTGTCAGCGCCGAGGCCGAGAAACCCTGTCAGACATCAGCACGACGGACGTTGCGGAATTTCTCGCGGATTCGCAACCGGGGGCTTACGAGCGTCTTGTCGAGCGGTTATTGGCGTCGCCCCGATATGGTGAGCGTTGGGGCCGGCATTGGCTGGATCTGGCACGCTACGCGGACTCTGATGGCTACACCAACGACGTGGCCCGCGTGATGTGGCCGTACCGCGATTGGGTCATTGATGCCTTTAACCAAGACCTGCCGTTCGACGCTTTCACGGTCCAGCAGTTTGCCGGTGATCTGCTTCCGCAAGCGACCACCGATCAGATCGTGGCGACTGGCTTCCATCGCAACACCCAACAGAATCGCGAAGGGGGTAGCGATGCGGAACAGTATCGCGTGGAGGCGATCGTCGATCGTGTTTCGACGACCGGCGTCGTGTTCCTCGGCTTGACGCTCGGATGTGCACGTTGCCACGACCACAAATTCGATCCGACCAGCCAACGTGAGTTCTATCAACTGTTCGCGTTTCTCAATAATCAAGACGAGCCAAAACTGACGGTGCCGCGTGCCGTGCCCGAGCACGCGGAGCTCTTGGCCGTGCGTACCCAGTTGGCAGCCCAACGCAAGTTGCTCAAGGCGTTCGAAGCAGAATCGGTCAGCCGGTTCGAGGCCTGGGAGGCGAAGCATTCGCGAGCCGCGCCGCCGCAGGTCACATGGACCGTCGCCAGTGAAGGTGACGCGGTGTCAGCCGGCGGCGCGACCCTGACACGTTTACCTGACAGCTCGATTCTCGTTGGCGGCAGTTTGCCGGACACGGACACGTACACCATCGCGCTTGATACGGATCTGTCAGGCATCACGGCAATTCGCCTGGAGGTCCTGACGCACGACAGCCTGCCGGGCGGCGGCCCAGGTTGGGCCAGCAACGGTAACTTTGTGCTGAACGAAATTGAGATCGCATCGGTCGGTGGTGCAGGGTCTGGAAGTCGGCGGACACTCGCGATCGCCCGGGCCGAAGCAGATCACGCGCAGCCCGAGTTCCCGATCACCGACGCCATCGATGGCGTCGACAAGACGGGCTGGGCCATCAACCTCAAGCCCGGAGCGCCGGGCAGCATCCACACGAATCGCACCGCCGTGCTGGTGCTCGACCAGCCCTGGTCAGGCGAGGACGGATCGCGGCTCGAAGTCGTGTTACACCATCACAACAAGTCGTACCTCGTCGGTCGCTTTCGCCTGGCGGTGACGTCAGCCGAGTCGGAATTCCTGAGCGCCGGTCCGGAGCGGGAATTGGCTACGTTGTTGTCGATTCCGAAGGAAAAACGCAGCCCGGAGCAGCAGGCGAAACTGGTTTCGCTGTACCATCAGCGCAATCCGATCTGGGCCGGCCACACGCAGCGGCTGGTGGAACTCGAGGCCCAGGAAAAGCAGTTGGCGGCCGCCGCGACGGTCACGACGCTCGTCATGCGCGAGCGGACGGAGCCCCGCCCGACTCACGTTCACATTCGCGGCGATTTTCTCAGGCCCGGCAAACAGGTCCACGCCGATGTGCCCGGCTGGCTGCACCCGCTGCCTGAAGCGAAGGAAAAGCGGAATCGTCTAGCGCTGGCGCGGTGGCTCACCTCCGCGGAAAATCCGCTAACCCCGCGTGTCACGGTCAATCGCGTCTGGCAGCAACTTTTTGGCAAGGGTTTGGTCGAGACGGAGAATGACTTCGGACTGCAATCGTCTCCCCCTTCGCACCCGCGTTTGCTGGATTGGCTGGCGGCTGAATTCGTCGAGAGCGGTTGGCAAGTAAAGCAGCTACACCGTCTGATCGTCAATTCGGCAACCTATCGTCAGGCGTCCCATACGCGAGCTGATCTGTTGGAACGGGACCCGCACAACCGCTTGCTTGGACGGCAAAATCGGCTGCGGTTGGAAGCGGAAGCGATTCGAGATTCCGCCTTGGCTGCGGCAGGTGTGTTGTCGACGACGCTCAAAGGTCCCAGCGTCTTTCCGCCGCAGCCGGCCGGCGTCATGACCATGACCCGTAATCCGAATCGCAAATGGAATGTCAGTGCCGGCGAAGATCGCTACCGGCGCGGCCTCTACACGTACTTTTGGCGCTCGACCCCCCATCCGTTCCTGAAGCTCTTCAATGCTCCCGAATCCAACACCACCTGCACCCGGCGTGATCGGTCCAATACCCCGTTGCAGGCGTTAACGTTGCTCAATGACGAGGCTTTTTTTGAGGCGGCCCAGGCCCTCGCCGTGCGGATCCTCCGCGAGGCTCCCTCGGCGGATCCGGCCAAACAGGTCGCGTTCGCCTTTACGACCAGCCTGGGACGCTTGCCGACCGAAGCCGAAGCCGCAGCCATCGGACAGCTACTTGCCGCGGAACTTGCCGAACCGGCGCCTGACGACGCACCCCAACGATTTGCTCCCGCTCGGAATTTGCCGCCGGGCGTGGACACACAGCACCTGACGGCCTGGACCACGGTGGCTCGCGTGCTGCTAAACATTGACGAATTCATCACCCGCGAATAGACGGTAGACGTCAACTATGAATGAGCGTGACACACCGTGGGAGGAATTGGCCCGTCGTGATTTCCTCCACCACTGCGGCTTGGGGCTCGGCAGCATCGGTCTCAGCGCCCTGCTGGCTGCTGACGGAGCAGTCGCTGCGGAAGGCACGCCCGCGGGAGCCAGCGCCCCGTCGTTGCGCGGGGACCGCCGTGACGCGCTGCAGCCCCGTGCGCCGCACTTTCCCGCGCGGGCCAAGGCCGTCATTCAACTGTTCATGGCGGGAGGGCCCAGCCAGTTGGACCTTTTCGACGACAAACCAAAACTCAAGGAATTGAGCGGCCAGGTGGTGCCCAAGTCGTACACCGACGGGAAACGCTTTGCCTTCCTCAAGCCGGATTCAAAGCTGCTTGGCACCCACCGCACCTTCCAGCGGCATGGTGAATCTGGTGCCATCGTTTCTGAAGCGTTACCCCACATGGCCAGCATCGCGGACGATCTGTCTTTCATCAAGACGATGCACACGGACAATTTCAATCATGGTCCAGCCAAATTGTTGGCGCAAACCGGCTACCAGACGTTTGGCCATCCGACGCTGGGGACCTGGTTGCTGTACGGACTGGGCACCGTGAGTCAGGATCTACCGGGCTTCGTTGTGTTGCAGTCGGGACCGCGAGGACCACGAGGTGGTTCGTACCTGTGGTCCAATGGATTTCTTTCCAGCAGCTACCAGGGCGTGCCGTTACGATCGCAGGGCGATCCGATTCTCAATCTTGGCAGTCCGCGCGGGGTTTCGCGGCGTCGCCAGCGACGCGCGATCGAAGCGGTCTCAGAACTCAACGCGTTGCGGCTTGCCGCGACCGGCGATCGCGAAATCGCAGCCCGCACCGCCAGCTATGAGATGGCCTTTCGCATGCAGCGTAGTGCACCGGACTTGATTGATATCTCCAGCGAATCAGCGGCGACGCTCGCGGAATATGGTGTAACCCCCGGGCAGGCATCGTTTGCTTTCAACTGCCTGCTGGCGAGACGGCTCGTCGAACGAGGCGTTCGCTGTGTGACACTCTTCCACACCGAATGGGACCACCATGGCGGCGGCGAGAACCTGAAAGAACATTTCGATCGGGTTTGCGGCCAAGTCGACCGCCCCACTGCGGCGCTTGTGCGCGACCTGAAACAGCGGGGCATGTACGACGAAACCCTGGTGGTTTGGGGAGGCGAATTCGGTCGGACGCCGATGGGTGAGGTTCGCAAGTCGACCGGGCGCGACCATCATATCGAAGCGTACACGGTGGCCCTGGGCGGTGGTGGCATCAAGCCCGGAATCACGGTGGGAGAAACCGACGAGCTGGGTTTCTACCCGGCCGAAACAAGCGAAAGGGTCCATGTGCACGACCTCCATGCCACCGTGCTCCATCAAATGGGGCTGGATCATCTCAAGTTGACCCACCGCTTCCAAGGTCGGGATTTCCGCTTGACCGATGTTGGCGGCCATGTCGTGCAACAACTCATAAGTTAGAATTCCTCCGCCGACCCACGCTGGCCCCGCGCCGGCATTTACCCGCCCCTCCATTCTTTCCTCCGCACGACGTATGCCCTCACGCACGATCGCCATTGGCGACATTCACGGCTGTTCGCAGGCCCTCGCGGCATTGCTTGACGCCGTCACGCCCACCGCGGAGGACACGATCGTACCGCTGGGTGATTATGTCGACCGCGGTCCGGATTCGCGTGGGGTGGTCGATCTGTTGATCCAGCTCGCCGAACAGTGCGAAGTGGTCCCGTTGCTGGGCAATCATGAAGCGATGCTGCTGGACTCGCTGGAGTCTCCTGAGTGCTTCGACTTCTGGCTTCGGTGTGGCGGTCGCGAGACGCTCGCCAGTTACGGTGGCGCGCTATCGCTGATCCCACCGCTACACTTGGCCTTCTTCCACGGTTGCCGGCGGTACTACGAGACCGATTCACACTTCATGGTGCATGCAAATTACGACCCGGATCTGCCGCTCGACGAACAAACCGATCGGCTCAGCCTGTGGGAGCATATCGTGTACAGGATGCCGCCGCGTCACGCGTCGGGGAAGACCGCTATTGTCGGGCACACACCACAGAGTTCCGGCGAAATCCTCGACCTGGATCACTTAATCGGCATCGACACCTACTGCGTGGGCGGCGGCTGGTTGACGGCCTATGAAATCAATTCGCGCCAAACCTGGCAAGCCAACCGGGAAGGCCAACTGCGTGTGGTGCCCGCCTAGCTCCAAACACCGACTTCCCACAACCTCACGAGTTTCTCATGGTCTCTCGCCTGCCGCGACTTCTACTTCCGGTGATCATCCTGTGCGCAATTCCCGGGCTCGGCGCTCCGCGTAAGCCCAACGTTGTATTGATTTACACGGACGACCAGGGGAGCGTGGACGTAAACTGCTACGGTGCCAAGGACCTCATTACGCCACACATGGACCGTCTGGCGCAGGACGGTATCCGGTTCACCCAGTTTTATTCGGCAGCGCCGGTTTGCTCACCGTCGCGGGCCGCCTTATTAACCGGCCGTTTTCCGCAGCGTGCCAGGCTCGCCAGCAATGCCGGTTCGAGCCTCGGTTCGGAGGGCATGCCCAGCGATCAGATTACGTTGGCCGAACTCCTGCGCGATGCGGGCTACGCGACCGGGCATGTTGGCAAGTGGCACTTGGGATTCACGCCGGCCACGATGCCCAATGGGCAGGGATTTGACTTTTCCTTTGGTCATATGGGGGGCTGCATCGACAACTACTCGCACTTCTTCTATTGGAACGGCCCGAACCGTCATGATCTCTGGCGCAACGGCAAAGAGACCTGGGAGGACGGGTCGTTTTTTCCCGACTTGATGGTCCGCGAAGCGAGGGCATTCATCGACCGGCACCGCACCCAGCCGTTCTTTCTTTATTGGCCGATCAATACGCCGCACTATCCGCTGCAGGGCACGTCGGCCTGGCGTGAGCAATATGCCGCGCTCCCCGCACCGCGCCGCGACTACGCCGCGTTTGTATCCACGACGGACGAACGCATTGGCCAATTGCTGAAGACCCTGGACGAAGCGGGCCTCCGCGATGACACGATTGTCATTTTCCAATCCGACCACGGCCATTCGACCGAGCAGCGAACATTTGGCGGCGGTGGCAGCGCGGGGCTCTATCGCGGGGCCAAGTTCAGCCTGTTCGAAGGGGGCATTCGCGTTCCCGCAATCATTCGCTGGTGCGGTCATTTGCCCGAGAATCAGGTCCGTGACCAACTGGCAACATCCGTTGACTGGCTCCC
>JAUIHJ010000527.1 GCA_030432015.1 bacterium | reverse complement strand
CGCCAGACTCGATGGCCGAGCGCGATTCAGCAGCGCACACCCCGTCAGCGGGACACGCACCTTTTTCGCCGACAGGCGGTTTTTCCGCAGTTGCATCGAATGGGCGCGAAAAACGAGCCGGTCCCGGATGGTCGCCGAATTGCACTCGGTCATTTAGTAACGGACATTCCTTCGGCATCAGCAAGAGCGCAACTTCAAAACGAACGCGGCGGATCACACGAAACGAACGCCCATTCGCAACAGCGCAACTTCAAGGCCGACACCTCAAAGGGCAGCGGTTGTTCTCCCAGGGCGTGCCGATCCGCGACGCAGTGGAATCGCGCCCGCCGCAGCGGTATGCTGTGAGCAGGTCGCAGGCGCTCTCTACGGGCCACTCCAGTGACGGTCGGCAATCGGCCGGCGACCAGGCATTCACCCCGCTCAGGAGACGAAACATGTCGCATGCGCATCTTCATCGGCGTCAGTTTTTGCAGGCTGCTATTTCGACGGGAGGTGCCGCGGCGCTCGCGCCGACGATCATCCCGAGCTCGGCCTTGGGTTTGGACGGTGCGGTCGCGCCGAGCGAACGGGTTGTGGTCGGCGGGATCGGCATCGGGAATCGTGGGACATACGACCTGGGATGCTTCCTGCAGCAAGACGACGTGCAATTTGTGGCCGTGTGCGACGTGAAGGAGAAGCGTCGCGTGGCCGTCAAGCACATCGTTGACGGCAAGTATGGCACGGACGGTTGCAAAATGTACCGCGATTTTCGCGAGCTGCTTGATCGCGCCGACATCGATGCCGTGCTGATTGCTACAGGGCCAAACTGGCACGCGACCGCCGCGATGACGGCAGCCAAAGCCGGCAAGGATATGTATTGCGAAAAACCGGTCACCAAGAACATCAGCCAGAGTCTAATCCTGGCCGAGACCATGCGTCGCACGGCGCGGGTATTCCAAGCCGGCACCCAGCGTCGCAACCTCCCGCATTTCGCTTTTGCTTGCGAGTTGGCACGGACCGGTAAGCTCGGCAAGCTCAAAAAGGTCTTTGCCCACCCGGCTGGAATGCAGGCAATGATGAGCGGCTGGTTGCCAGCTCAGCCTGAGCCCGACCAAGACGTTGTCGACTGGGACATGTACCTTGGTCCAGCAGCCTGGCGGCCCTTTAATGCGAAGCTGCTCGATGGCTTCAACTTCGAAAAGGGTGGCGGCCTGGTTGGTGGCGGTGTGCTCGAATGGGGCTCGCACTGTGTCGACCTCTGTCAGTGGGCGGTGGATGATTGTTTGCCGCCGGTCGAATACAACGCGCCACAGGATGGTCAGATCGTCGCCCGGTATGAGAACGGCGTGGAGTTAATCTTCCGCGAAAAGGGCTGGATTCCGCTGGGATCGTGCCCGGTGCGTTTCGAGGGTGAGACGGGATGGGTCGAGGCGGGCGACAGCGGCAAATTGGTGCTGAGCTCACCGGCGCTCCTGGCCGGCAGAACGGTCGAGGAAATCGGCGGTTACCCAGCGACCTACCATGTGCGCGATTTCCTCGATTGCGTGAAGTCGCGCGGGCAGACCAAGGGGAATGCCGACGCAGCTTGCAACGCCCATATCGCCTGCCATGCGGCCAACATCGCGCTCCATTTGGATCGTCAAGTCAGATACGACAATGCGACGCACACCTTTATCGACGACGAACAGGCCAATCGCCTTCGCTCGGAAGCACTGCGTGAACCGTGGCGGCTCTAGTCGTGGCGCCAGAAACAAATTGGACCTCTGAATCGCCTTGAACCCCTACCGTCCTCGATACCTGGGACCGATACCATGCGTACCAATCGACCCTGTTCATACTCTGCCGGAATTCTCGCCTCGTTTCTCTCGATCGCCACTGCCGTGGCGCAGGCTGACGACGCGCCCATCAAGCCAGCGGAAGCGGCGTTGCTTGCAGTCTTACGCTCGGACGCGCCGGCCGATCAAAAAGCCCTCACCTGCAAACGGCTGGCGATTGATGGCTCGAGCGCCGCCGTAGCCGACCTGGCGCCCTTGCTGCATGACCCCCAGTTGGCTTCGTGGGCCCGCATCGCGCTGGAAGCGATCCCTGGTCCGGCTGCTGACGCCGCGTTGCGGCAGGCTGCCGAATCGCTTGAAGGAAGGCTGCTCGTTGGGACACTCAATTCGATTGGCGTTCGCCGGGACGCCAACGCCGTGGCGCTTCTGACAGCACAGTTGCAAAAGCCGGATGCGGACGCTGCGTCGGCCGCTGCCGTCGCCTTGGGGCGGATCGGAAATGCCGCCGCCCTGACGGTACTCCGTGACTCACTGACGAACGATGCGGCCAAAGTGCGCTCGGCGGTGGCCGAGGGTTGCGTGCTATGTGCGGAACGACTTGTGGCTGACGGAAAGCAGGCCGATGCAGTGGCCCTCTATGATCAGGTTCGCGGAGCCGATGTACCTACGCAACGCGTGATCGAAGCGACGCGGGGTGCAATCCTGGCGCGGAACGAAGCCGGGATTCCACTACTACTCGAACAATTCCGCTCGGCGGACAAGCGATTCTTTCAACTTGCCCTCATGACGGCGCGAGACTTCCCTGGCGGTGCAGTCGATGACGCCCTGGCAGAAGAATTGGGACGTGCGACTCCAGAGCGGGCTGCAAGACTGGTCCACGCGATGGCCGACCGCGAAGAAACCGTTGTGTTAGCCGCGATTCTCAAAGCCGCCGTGCAAGGTCCGCAGCCAGTGCGATTGGCCGCGATTGACGCCCTCGCACGCATTGGTGACGCCACATGCCTGCCAGCGCTGCTGGCGATCGCGATCGAACCCGATGCCGCTTTGGCCACGACCGCCAAAGCAACGCTGGCCAATCTGAAAGGGCGAGACGTTGACGCCCAAGTCGTCGCGCTGCTCCCGACTGCCGCTGGCAAGAGCTATCCATTGCTGATCGAACTGGTCGGTGAACGGCGGATCGACGCCGTCCCAGCGTTGCTCAAGGCCTTGGAACATGCCGACCAAGCGGTCCGCGCCGCCGCGTTAACCTCACTCGGAGAAACGGTATCACTCGACAAATTGGATGTGTTGGTCACACAGGTTGTGGCTCCCAAACATCCCGCTGACGCCGCGGTCGCGGAGCAGGCGTTACGCGCAGCCAGCGTCCGGATGCCTGATCGCGAGGCGTGTGCAGAAAAACTGTCCCTGAAATTGGCCGGCACAACGGCGGAAACGAAGAGTGTGCTGCTGGAAATCCTCGCCGATGTGGGAGGATCCAAAGCCTTGACGACGCTCGCCGCTGCCGCCAAGAGCGACGATCCCCAACAGCAGGATACCGGCAGCCGGTTGCTGGGCAAATGGAATGGGGTCGAAGCAGCACCCGTGCTTCTGGATCTTGCCGAGAACGCGCCCGAGAACAAGTATCGGGTGCGCGCGTTACGCGGTTACATTGGCTTGGCGCGGAAGTTCGCCATGCCGGCACCGGAACGGGCAAAGATGTGTCAGCAGGCCTTTGATGCCGCCCAAAGACCGGACGAGCAAGTGCTGGTGCTGGAGGTATTAAAGATCCATCCCAGTGCCGCGGCACTGGCACTGGCCATCAAGGCGATTGAGGTGGCCGAAATTAAAGACGAGGCCACACAAGCCGCTCTCGTGATTGCCCAAAAGGTCGGCGGCAAGGGAGTCGACCTGACGCAATTGCTCAAAGGGGCGGGACTCGCCAAGGTCAAACTGGAAATCATCAAGGCCGAATATGGCAGTGGTTCGACGCAACAGGACGTGACCAGCTTTGTCCGCAAACATGCCGGTAGCCTGCCGCTGATTACCCTGGGATCGCCAAGTTATAACGCCAGTTTCGGCGGCGATCCGGCACCGGGAATTGTGAAGCGACTGAAGATCCAATATCGCATCAATGGAAAGGATGGTGAAGCATCCTTTGCGGAGAACGCGCTCATCGTACTGCCGATTCCAAAATAACCGCTGGCGGTGTTCACGCAGCGACCGCGCCGACAGCCTCAATGGACGAGTCGCTCAAGGCATCATTCAAGGCAAGCCGATTATCGCGACTCGCCAGGCAACCTAGTTGCTCGGTCGTGAGAACAAACCGATTCCGATCCCCACAATCAACACGGCCAGGGTGCACATGCCTTCGGGTGCGAATCCGAGTTGGTCCCAACGGTTCTGCCAGACGACGATGGCCCAATTCATGGCCGAGTAAAACATGAACAGGCACGCCAGACAAAAAACGATTGGGGTCAGAGGAAAAAAGACAATTCGATGGGGACGCGACACGTTGGGTTCGCGAACTCGCAGTACGAAGACGGAAATCGAAATCAGGATCGCGAAGCACCAGAAGACGGGCGAGGTAAACGCCAGCAAGTTATCAAAGCCCTGTTCGCTGCCAAACGCGCACACCCAGAGCAGAGCCGTTGTACCTTGCATCAATAGGGACCGGACCGGCGAATCCATCTGACCACTCCACTGGCCTAGCCAGGCGAACCAACGATGTTCGGTTCCAACCGCGTAATAGATCCGCGACCCGGCAAACAGGGTGCCGTTAATCGCCCCCAGGGCGGAGACGCAGACCAATGCGCCGATCGCGCGGCCGCCAAGTGTTCCAAAGCGGCGCTGCAGCAGATCGCCGGCATCAAGCTCGCTGGCGCCAGCTAACCCCAGGGCGTACACAAACGAGAAGTTGACCAGCAGGTAAACTGCGGTGATCAGCGCCACGCCGATCATCAATGACCGCAGCATGTTTCGGTTGGGATCCCGCACCTCGGCCGCCACATAGGAAAGATCGTTCCAACCCCCGTAGGTAAAGAGCACAAACATCAGCGCCATCGCATAGTTGGGAACGACCGGAGTCGATGCGGCGTCGGCAACAACCTGTGTCGGTGGCGTCAACAAGGCGACCAGGATGATCCCGATCAGACCGATCACCTTGAGCACCGTCAGCACGTTCTGAGTCGTCTTGCCGGTTCGCACCCCCAGCAGGTTGAGGGCCGTAATCGCAACGATCGTGCTGGCCGCATAGAGGACGAAGTCCCAGTCGTTGTTGCCTGTGCTGAGAAACGTGCCCTGCAGGAGTTTGTGGGCAAAGCGGGCAAACACGAACGCCATCATGCCGACGCTACCTGGACGCACAATCCAAAACTCGGCCCAGGCGAACAGAAACCCGACGGGACGTCCGAACGCCCGTGACAGGTAGACGTAGTCACCTCCTTCGCGAGGAAAAGCCGTCGCCAGTTCGACGTAGCAAAGCGCCCCGGCGAGCGTGATCAGTCCGCCCGCGACCCAGACCGCCATCAGCATCCAGCCATCGCCCACGAACCCAGCGACGCGCGGGGTGGATTCGTAGATTCCGGCACCGATCACGACCCCCATGATGATGCAGATCGAATCAAACAGCGTAAGTTGGCGACTTGGGGCGTTGTCAGACATATGCGATACTGGGCCCATGAATAACGAAGAAAAACAACAGCCCCGGCCCGATGATATTTGCCCGCGACCCGAGCGGCCCGTCGTCCATACGACACAGCCGATGGCGGCGGCAATCTATCCCACTTCGGTATGGCAGTGCAACACTACGAATCAGGCGGAACAGATTCTAGCAGGTCAACTGGAAGGATACGTTTACCAACGCGATGGCCACCCCAACGCCGATGCGCTGGCTGAAAAGATCGCCTTGCTGCACCGCGCCGAGCAAGTCGCGGTGACGTCTTCGGGAATGGCGGCGATGGCGTTGGCCCTGCTATCGCAACTGGCCAGCGGCGACCACATCATTGCCAGCAGCCAACTCTACGGTCGCAACCTGCAACTGCTGACGACGGAATCTGCCCGGCTGGGAATGATGTCGACGACCGTTGACACCTGTGACCTGCAGCAGGTCGCCGACGCCATGAGGCCAAATACGAAATTGATTGTCGTCGAGACGATCGCCAACCCTCGCTTGCAGGTCGCCGACGTCGCCAGCTTGGCCGAAATCGCTCACCAAGGCGGCGCTAAATTGCTGGTCGACAACACCTTCGCCACCCCGATTCTCTGCCAGCCGTTGGCGTTG
>JAUIHJ010000526.1 GCA_030432015.1 bacterium | reverse complement strand
TCTTCGCGGGATCCTTGCCGTGGTGCGAGAGCCCATGCCAGTCACTATTGACCCCCGGGATTTTTGGCACAGCATTCATGCCGCTCAACTGGAATGTAATCGTCCTCGTCGAGTCGGTTTGAAATGCCAAGACAATCATGTCGTACATGAGCTGTTGTTTTGCGATCGCGTCGCTCTTGTCCGCGATGTCTTGCGGTTGTTCGATATCAACGTGTGGCTTTGGACGTCGCACCCAGCCTTCCGACTGTTGCAGACGCTGTTCCAGATCGCGAACCGCTGTCAGATATTCGTCTAACTTTCGCTGATCGGACGCACCGAGCTCACGCTCCAACTCGCGCGCCCGACCGCCGATGGCATCCAGAATGCTGCGCCCCCGCTTCAGGCCCTGCACTTCCGCGGCAACCTCATCGGCGTTTCCGTCAATAAAGAGGGCCTTAAAAAGTTTCGCCGGAGAGGTCATGCCTGGGATTTCGACTCCGTTGGCGGACCATGACATGGAACGTCCGCTGGTTGAGAGTGCGAGGTACGGATACCTGGTTTCGATGCCGATCTTTCCGGCAATCACCTGGTCCAGTGAAACCGTATTCCGGAAGCCGGCGAGCCCCGGTCGTTTTGCCGATGTCAACCATGTCAGTTCGGACGCGTGTCCGTTATTGCCTTGCTGTTCCGGATGGCTGAGGCCGGAGAGCACGGTTAGATCGTTGCGGTGGTCTGCCAACTTCGCCAGGTAGGGAGTCAGCACGTAGTCGCGTCCTTCCTTTTCCGGGTAGAGAAACGGCGTATGAAAACCCAGCGTGGCACAAATCGCCACGAATCGTTTGGGGGAACTCGATCCTGTGGGGGCACCGAGCGCACGCTGTCCCAGGCTGGGCTCCATCGCATCCAGGAAGGGCAAGGCGAGGGCGGTCGCACCCGCACCACGGAGAAAATGGCGGCGGCTAAGGGGCTGCCGCGTATTGACGTTGGGCGTTTCCATAATGATTCACTTTCGCCGAAAGGCTTCGCTAAGGACTACCAGTTCGATTAGATCCCGCAGACCGTGCTCTTGCGCGGGCAAATCCCGCACGATCCGTTCTAACATTGGACGGTCGGAAAATCCCATTTCGCGACCGGTCGCAAAAGTCAAGAGCTTGGTCGCCATGGCGCGAACCAGCACGTCCTCCTCCTGGGCAAGCAGGCTACGGTATTCATGAAAGCCTGCAAACGCTTTTCCGTCGGGAAGTTCGCCACTTGAGTCGACAGCCGGGCCCACGCGATAGCGGACTTTGCGTCCATTGACAAGCAGGTCGACCTTCTCACCCGCCCCCAGGCTGCGGAAGTGATCTCGCCAACCGCCGATTGGATTAAAGCATTCCAGGGCAAAGCCGGGTGGATCGATCACTGCGTGGCAACTGCGGCAGTTTTCGCTATCCCGATGCTTGGCCAGCAACTCACGCAAGGTCGCCGCGCCTCGAATATCGGGTTCGACACCCGGCACCCCGGGCGGCGGTGGTACCGGCGACTGCCCCAGAATCCGCTCCATGACCCAGACGCCGCGGACAACGGGCGAGGTGTTGGTGCCGTTGGCAGAAACCTTCAAGACGCTCGCCTGGCTGAGCAAACCACCGCGCAGGCTGTCCGCGGGCAGGGCGACGCGTTGCAGGGCGGGGCCTCGGACGCCAGCAATTCCATAGTGGAGTGCGAGGCGGTTATTCAGCATGGAAAAATCTGACGCGACCAGGTGCCTGACGCGCGCGTTGTCGTGAATCAGCGTCGCGAAGAACTGGCGCGTCTCTTGCAACATCGAATAATGAAGGAACGGATCGTATTCGGGAAAAAGTGTCTGGTCGGGACTCGTAAACTCGATGTCGCGGAGATTCAGCCAAGCGTCGGTGAAGTCGATGACAAACCGTTCGCTACGTGGATCATCAAGGAGTCGCCGCGTGTGGGCAAGAAGTACCTCCCGGTTCGTGGTGAGTTTTCCGCTGGCGGCGGCTGCCAGCAGCGGCGCATCGGGCGTCGTGCGCGTGAGAAAGTACGAAAGCCGGGCTGCGATCGCGTAATCGTCGAGCCAACCAGGGGGCTCGCGAAGATAGAGGAAGTCGGGCGAACAGAAGATGGCGGCGACCGCGGTCCGTAACGCCTCCTCGGGCGAGGCCCCCTCGGATGCTTGCGTGTTAAACAAGCTGACATATTGGTCCACTTCGCTAGGGGGCACAGGACGCCGAAAGGCCGTCCCCGCGATTCGAGCCAAGGCTGTCGCCACACGATCTGGCAAATCCGCGGCTGCGAGTTCGAACTTCGGTCTGTACCATGATTTGCTGCGCACGCTCGGATTACTGGGCTCGATTTCACGCCGATTCAGTCCGTCGAAGATCAGCTGATGCCCGCGACTTGGAAACGGACCAACCAACGGTCCTTCAAGCTCGACCTGATTGATCGCCAAGCCCGGTCCGGTGTATGCCGCAATCCCCTTCTTGCGAATCTCATTGTCGTTATCGCTGATTCCCCATGGTGCAATGTCGACCATGTAGTTTTTCTCGATCCACGCTTCGAGTTCGATCGTGGTCGGCGTGCCTGGAGGGAATTCGAAGTATCCAAAGGTGGGCCGCGGCGCGCCCCGCTGAAACGTCGTACCGCCGACCGAAAACGTGATCGGGTCGGCTGACTGGTAGGCGTAACCGGTGACTCGGATGCGATATCTGCCGGTCTCACGGATGTTGGCAGTTCGCAGCATGCCGGTCGGATAACCCAGCGGCCGGAAGAAGACGACCGCGCCGTCGTCCGCTTGCCCCCACGACTTTCCGATGTGCTCCTTGCCCTCGCGAGTCTCCGCGTAATTCGCCCGTTTCTTCGTCGACTTCGGCGGCGCGGTTGTCTGGGCGATTGCCGCGTCCATCACCGAATCCACGGCATCCAGATATTGCTGCAACTGAACCATGGAAATATTGAGCGACGCGCCCACGTTGTCGAATTCGTGCGCCCGGCCGTCTGCGGGGAATTGGCTTTCCAAGTCGAGATTCGTGCCGAACAGGTCGTTCATCGTGTTTTGATATTCACGCCGATTCAGGCGGCGCAGCACGGTGCCTTTCCGCCCTGCATGGGAATCGGAAAGCCGCGTTTGTAACGCGCTGATGAAGGTTTCGCGGTGCTTCGCGTCAGGTTGTCCGGCGTCCTTTGGAGGCATCTCAGACTGTTGGACGCGGTCGAAAATTCGCTCCCATTTCGCGAAATTCGCCAAGTCATCGAGGTCCGCTCGGAGTTCGTCCAATCGCAAACCACCTTCGGCCTCGCCGCCGGAATGGCAATCGTTGCAGTAGAGCGCGAAAAACGGTTGCAGTTGTTGCTCGAAGGCCACGGTCGGTCGCGCCAGTATCGTCATCACCAGCGTGGCGATCGCGGCATTTCTAACGATGGCGAGTACCGCCGATAAGGAACGATCGAGGCGGCCGGTCGGTGGCACGGCCCGTCCGTTGGTGATGGCTTGGATTTTCATCGGTTCGAAGATCGTGGTTTCTCGTCGTCGATTCAGGTAACGCCGTCGCCGCCGCGACGACGGTCGCTAGATACCCATCGATTCTATCTTGTTTGGTGGTTGCTTGCGCATCCGAGTGTCGATTTCCAGCTGGTCTCCGAGCGCGAAGCGTCGGCAAGTCAGGTGGCGTTCTCCGGCCGCGCAGCGGCGATGCGCACTGTGACCGTCTCCGGCCGCGCAGCGGCGCCAGGCAATAGCCGACGGTGCAAACCGTAGGGCTCCAGAGCCGCGTCAAGCAACGTGTTCCCCCCATCGCGGCGAGGGGAACACACAGCAAAGGTAGGCAACAGGACCTGGGCCTCGCGCCAAGGCTGTTGCATGCCACGCCTTCAGCGTTAAGGGGGATCGCTTGCAATTGACGCCTTCGGCACCAAGGGAATTGATTGCATTCGGCGCCTCGGGTCAGGTCTGGTGTGCGCGACAGATTCTGGTAATGTATGGTGGCTAAGCCACATGGTCGAGTTATCGGGCTGGTTCAATTGGCCGGGAGGCGTCAGCACGGCATCCAGGCCGAGGGCCCATCGCACACGGGAACATACCATTGGATACCACGCTTCAACGCAATCCTGTCTACCAGCAACTCAATGCGCGGCTGCGCGCGACCCTTGGCGGCGAATATCAATGCGGTGACAAGTTTCTGACCGAGCGTGAAATTTGTGACCAATTCGAGGTCAGTCGTACGACGGCGAACAAGGCACTGGCGAGTCTCGTATCGGAAGGTCTGCTGGAATTCCGGCGGGGCATTGGGACGTTTGTGCAACGGGACATCATCAACTACGACGTGCGGTCACTGGTGAGCTTTACGGAGAAGGCCATTGCTGCCGGCAAGAAGCCGACGACCAAGCTCATCTCCTTTCGCAAGGTTTCCGCTGCAGAAGTCGACACCGCCGTGTCGGCAGCGTGCGATGCCCCATCTGACGCGACGCTGTGGGAGATGGAACGCTTGCGTTTCGCGGACGAGGTCCCCGTGATTTTCGAGCACCGCTACGTCGTTGCGAGCCATTGCCCGAAGCTCACCAGGGCGCAGGTCAGCGGCGCGCTATACCGGGCGTTCACGGAGACGCATGGCCTCAGCATTGCGGGCGCGGACGAGATCATTCGGGCTGTGCTGCTCAATAAGGCCGAGGCACGGCACCTCCAGGTCTCCGCCCGCTCGCCCGCCTTGGAGGTCGTTTCGGTTGGATTCTTGCAGAACAACGCGCCCCTTTGGTGGGAGCGAACGCTGTACCGAGGCGACCAGTACGAGTTTCACAGCCGCTTGGGGCCCATTCAGTCCGCGACGCCACCGCGGGGGAAACTTAGGTAGCCGCCTCCAACCACTCGATCAGGAAACTTCGGATGTCGCCACATTACACAGCAGCGGTCATTGGCACCGGCTTCATCGGCCCGGTGCATGTCGAAGGGTTGCGACGCGCGGGGATCCGCGTGGCGGGAATCGTCGGCTCAACTGCGGACAAATCCTGCGCCGCGGCCAACACGCTCGGGCTTGAAGGTCGTTACGAATCGTTCGAAGACGTTCTGGCGGACGACACGGTCGATGCGGTCCATCTTGCCACACCCAACCGATTACATTTCGAGCAGGCTGCGGCGGTTCTGCGAGCTGGTAAGCATGTGATGTGCGAAAAGCCGTTGGCGATGAATTCCCGCGAATCGGCCGAACTCGTGCAGGTTGCCGCGGCCAGCGGGCTTGCCGCAGGCGTGGCGTACAACATTCGCTTTTATCCTCTCTGTCTCGAAGCCGCCTTACGCGCGGCGGGTCGCGATTTTGGAGACATTCTGCATATCAACGGCTCGTACACGCAGGACTGGCTATTGCACGCCACGGATTTCAACTGGCGCGTGCTGGCGGCCGACGGCGGTGCATTGCGGGCTGTCGCTGATATTGGGACGCACTGGTTAGACCTTGTGCAATTCATCACAGGTCGCAAAGTGACGGCCGTTTGTGCGGATCTGCAGACCGTTCATTCCCACCGCAAGCGTCCGTTGGGCGGAGCGGAAACATTTTCAGGCCAGGCCGGTGCCGTGACGCAGAACGAATCGATCGCAGTGAGTACGGAGGACGCTGGCTGCGTCATGTTGAAATTCGAAAGCGGCGCCCGCGGTGCGCTGCACGTTTCTCAAACCACTGCGGGTCGCAAGAATTGCCTGCGCTTTGAGATTGCCGGAAGCCGGCAGGCGATGGCTTGGAATAGCGAGCAGCCGAACACGCTTTGGATGGGGCATCGTGATCGTCCGAATGAATCGCTGATTCGTGACCCCGCGCTCCTCAGTCGCGATGCCGGTGCGCTCACCAGCTATCCGGGCGGGCACAACGAAGGGTTTCCAGACACCTTTAAACAGCTCTTTCGCGCATTCTACGGGTACATTGCCGTGGGCGACTTTGCCAAGCCGCCGCCGTTTCCGACGTTTGGGGATGGGCACCGAGAAATTCAATTATGCGAGTCGATTCTGGTGAGTCATCACGAGCAGCGGTGGGTCGCAGTCGAGGGAGCGGGGGC
>JAUIHJ010000525.1 GCA_030432015.1 bacterium | reverse complement strand
GGGCACGGACACGCCCCCAGGTTCGCCGACACCCGGTTTTCATCGTCGGCGCTTCCGCAGTCCGTGCCGATGTTCGAAAATCGAAAACTGAAACATGATCTCTCCGCGTTGGCATTGATGTGCCTCTGCATCTTCATCTGTGTCTCATTGGCGACGTACAGTCCGGCGGACCCCGTCGGCGAACTGATTCGTCCCCTGGATCGCATTTACCAGCAAGACGTCTTGGAGTATCCACAGCCGGATACGGTTGGTAATGCCTGCGGTCGACTGGGAGCATTGGCCGCCGACGTCTTGTTCAATGTGTTTGGAGTAGGGGCCTACTACCTGGCGGCCTCGCTGATCATCCTTGACGTGTTGCTGCTTAGCCGGCATGAGATCGGGACGCCGGTGCTGCGGTTGGCGGGTTGGCTCGCCTCGCTGTTCGGTCTCACGACGCTGGTCTCCGTGTTGGTCACCGGCTGGTCTCCGGGACCGGTCATCGGCGCCGGCGGCTATCTTGGCATGCTTGGACGCGGCATGTTGGAGTCCCACTTTGCCATGGCGGGAACATTGATTCTGGCCAGCAGCTTGTTGCTGGGTGGGATCTTGGTCTGCACCGACTACGTCCTGTTCAACTTTGTGTTTTCGGCACTGGGGCTTGGTGGTGCGGTGCTACGCCGAGGTGGATCGGCGGTCGCCAAGCGGCGCCCGCGGATGTCGACAGGCGCGGGGCAGCGGGAGGCGGATACGAATCCGACGCCTCGCCAAGCGGCGGTTGCCGGAGCGGAAGTGGCAGACGCGCCCGAGCTTGAGGCGGAAGATGAGGACGACGGTCAGGTCGCGGTCCGCGTCGGTCGCAAGCCGGCGGACGAAGTGGAGGCGGCTGAAGAATCAGTTGACGCCGCTGACGCCAAGGATGTCGCCGCGCCGACTGAGTCAGAGGACGGGGGCGAGGACGAGGAGGAAGAAGCTGTCGAAACGGTGGTGAAAACGCGCCCCAAGAAGGGCAAGCCCCGCGGGATTGCCAAACGGCCTCACTTTGCCGTCAAGAAAGGCTTTGATAGTGAGGCACGCGAAGAGGTCATGAATAAGTTGGATGCTGCGACCCAGGCCGGGGGCGAAGAATACGAATTGCCCAATATTGATTTGCTGATTGAAGGGGACGATTTTTGTTACGACGAGCAAATTAAAGAGGTCAGGCGGAAGGCCAAGATTCTTGAACGAACGTTTGCCGACTTTGGGTTTAAAGTCAAGGTCGTCGAGATCGACACCGGTCCGGTCATCGCGCAATACGAAGTGCAATTGGAGGCCGGTTTGCGGTTGTCCAAGATCACGGGCCTGGCCGACGACCTGGCGATCGCGTTGCGCGTTCCCAGCGTCCGCATCGTGGCACCCATTCCGGGCAAGAACACCGTCGGCATCGAAGTTCCCAACGAAGTGCGGCAAGTGGTGCGGCTGCGTGAGGTGATCGAGGAGACCAATGGCAAAACACGGAAGATGAACATTCCGCTGTTCCTGGGTAAGGATGTCTCCGGGAAGTCGCTCTCAGTGGACCTGGCGTCGCTGCCTCACTTGCTGATCGCGGGTCGGACCGGTACCGGTAAGAGCGTCTGCTTGAACGCGATCATTTCGTCGATCTTGATGACCAAGAAGCCGGATGAAGTTCGCCTGCTGATGATCGATCCCAAGATGGTCGAACTGAGCGGCTACGCCCGATTGCCACATCTGATGCATCCGGTGGTCACCGACATGCGCAAGGCGGAAGCGATCCTGGCCTGGGCTGTGGAAAAGATGGAAGAGCGTTACGCGCTGCTGGCACGTGCAGGTGTGCGACACATCACCAGCTATAACCAGTTGGATGATGAAGCCCTGCGAAAACGGTTGAAGCCGGAAAGCGAGCAGGAGATGGAGTCGATCCCGAATCAACTGCCTTTCATTGTGATCGTCGCGGACGAGATCGCGGATCTGATGATGACCGCGGGCAAGGAGGTCGAACAACATATTATTCGACTCGCACAGAAGAGTCGCGCTGTCGGGATTCACTTGATTCTGGCCACCCAGAAACCAACCGTCGACGTGATCACGGGGCTGATCAAGTCGAACTTGCCGGCAAGAATCTCGTTTCAGGTGGCCAGCCGAACCGACAGTCGCGTGGTGCTGGACGAGATGGGGGCCGACAAACTGCTGGGCAACGGTGACATGCTGTTCCTGTGGCCAGGAACGAGCACGCTTTTGCGGGGCCAGGGAACCTATTTGACCGACGATGAGATTGATCGCGTGGTGGATAGCGTCAGCCACGGCGAACAAAACTTCGTCAATGAACTGGTCAATCTCAAGGTTGACGCGCCGGACGGCGAAGGGGATGCGCCGGGTCCGCTGAAGAAGCGGGATGAGCTGTACGAAGCGGCGGTCGACGTGATCGTGCGTGAAGGACGCGGCAGTGTGTCGCTGTTGCAACGGACGCTCGGCGTCGGCTACGGACGCGCTGCCCGGCTGATTGACTACATGGCCGAAGATGGCATCGTCGGACCGTACGCCGGTTCCCAGGCACGCGAGATTCTAATTTCTGTCGCCGATTGGGAGCAGATGCAGGGTGGTGGAGAGACGCTGGAAGCGGCGCCGGTCCCCGCAACCACACCCCGCCGATCCAACAAGATCCGTCCGGAGCCGGATTGGGAGGATGAAGCAGCGGAGGATGACGAGGTCGCAGCCAGCTCGTCCGACGAGTGGGATGAGGACGAGGAAGAAGAAGAGTTTGAAGAGTACGAGGCAGAAAGCGCGTAGGGTCCCGAAAGGCTGCGATCGTGGGGCCAGATGACTCGATTACCTGGCCTCACGGGTGCGAGTCGCCGACGTGGTGCGAAGGTCAGGGGGATTGATGGAGCGGTTGACATTTCTCGGCTAGCGGCCTATCGTAAGCCTTAACCAAAGGTGAAAGAACTATATGTCCAGCCCACTCCCCAGCATGACTCGCTTCCCCAGGAGCAACCGGAACAGCGCCATCGGCGTTGTGGTGAGCATGATTATTATTTCGGAGGCCAGGGCTTAAGGGCAACAAGCGATGCTGAACGTCAACAGCCCTGAAGCCCGCCGCGGGTTTCAGGGTTTTTTCGTTGCTAATGAATTGGACAGCGTCAGGTTGTTCCGTAAACACTTATTTTTCCATGGCGGGGATCCAGAAGCGGTGGCAGGGCAACGTCTTGCACCCCAACGTGGCGTTAGCCAATCAATTGGGATGGCCTTGCCCACCCATCCGACCGACCACATGTAAGGTAACTGTAACCGCGATGCGATCCACAGCATCCATCGTGACTCACCACTCGACTCCATCGTCAAGGTGACGCATGCGTTCCATCCAGATCTACGATACGACCCTCCGTGACGGCACGCAGGGTGAAGGTTTCAGTCTCTCATTGCAAGATAAATTGCAGATTGCCCAACGGCTTGATGAGATTGGAGTTAACTACATTGAAGGCGGCTATCCACTGTCCAACGCGAAGGACGTCGAATTCTTTCAGCGGATGCAGGACATCGAGCTAAAGCATGCCAAGGTCTGCGCCTTCGGCATGACGCGGCGGCGCGGCATGACGGCGGCGGAAGATCCCGGCATGGTCGCCTTGGTCAATTCCGGCGCGCCGGCTTGCACCGTCGTCGGCAAGACCTGGGACTTTCACGTTACGGATGTCCTCCGCGTCTCGCTGGAAGAGAATCTGGCGATGATCCGTGATAGCGTCGCCTTCCTGGTGGCATCCGGACGGGAAGTGATCTACGACGCCGAGCATTTCTTTGACGGTTGGAAAGGAAACCCGGAGTACGCTGCCAAAACGATTCAGGCGGCGGCTGAAGCTGGTGCCACGCTGGTCGTTCTCTGTGATACCAACGGCGGAAGCATGCCCGAAGAAATTGCCGAACTGACCAAGGCCGTTCAGGCGACCTTGCAGCCCTACGGTGTCTCCGTCGGCATTCACTGTCACAACGATTGCGACCTGGCCGTCGCGAATTCACTCGCCGCCGTCGATGCGGGCGCCGTCCAGGTGCAAGGGACGATCAATGGTGTCGGCGAGCGATGCGGCAATGCGGATCTCATATCGGTGATTGCCAACCTGGGCGTCAAGAAGCAGGGCTACGAGGTGTTGGGTGGACAACCGCTGGAGCACCTGACCGAACTGTCCCGGTACGTCTATGAAACGGCCAACCAGCACCGCCGCGATAATCAACCGTTTGTCGGCCAGAGTGCCTTTGCGCACAAGGGCGGAATGCACGTGCACGCCGTGGCACGTGCCACGGCCAGCTACGAACATCTCAATCCGGAAATCGTCGGCAACGCACGCCGGGTCTTGGTCAGCGAACTCTCGGGGCGTTCCAACATTATCGCCCTGACAACCAAGCACAATATTCAGGAGAACCGCGAACTGATGGACGCCATTTTGGCGCGGGTTGTCGAGCTGGAAAATGAAGGCTACCAGTTCGAGGCGGCCGAAGCGTCATTCGACCTGTTGGTCCAGAAATGCGCCAATCGCTTCACACCCCACTTCCACCGCGTCAAATACCATGTCGAAGTCAGCGCGGGGGCCGACCGCAACTTGCTGACCGAAGCCACCGTGAAACTGGGCGTGGCGGACGAGATTCGCCACGAGGTCGCCGAAGGTGACGGCCCGGTCAACGCCTTGGACGCGGCACTGCGCAAAGCGCTCAATGGAACCTTTCCCAGTCTCAATGAGATGCACTTGGTGGACTACAAAGTGCGCGTCGTCAATTCTGAAGCGGGTACCGCGGCACGGATTCGCGTGATCATCGAAAGCGCTGACAAGCACGATGTGTGGGGCACGATCGGTGTGAGCGAGAATATCATCGAAGCCAGTTGGCTCGCCTTGATCGACGCAATCGAATACAAACTGCACAAAGACGAAATCCTGGCGAACGTCCCGGGGCCGGCCCCTGTCGTGACAACGTGATGCCGCCGCACGACCCAACGCTCCCCACACTTAACCGTCCTCGCCCAATCCGATCCCACCATCCCGCGATTCAAACTCAACGCCATGACCACATCGCTCTCGCCCGACAGCATTCCCAACCGATTCGATTTTTCCGCCGCGCGGCACCGGATTTACCAAACCTGGGAAGAACGTGGATACTTCCATGCCGAACCGGATGGAACGCGACCGCCCTTTACCATTGTGATTCCTCCGCCCAACGTCACGGGGGCCCTCCACCTGGGCCACGCGTTGAACAATACGTTGCAGGACATCTGTGTGCGAATGAAGCGGATGCAAGGCTTCAATGCGCTCTGGATGCCGGGTACGGACCATGCCGGCATCGCGACCCAAGCTGTGGTGGAAAAGCGTCTCAAGGAAGAAGAAGGGAAAACGCGCCATGACCTGGGCCGCGAACAGTTGGTCCAACGCATTTGGGATTGGAAAGAGGTCTACGAGACCCGGATCATCGGCCAGCTCAAGGAAATGGGCTGCTCGTGCGATTGGGATCGCACCCGTTTTACCTTGGATGAGACCTGCGCGCAGGCGGTCCGCACCACGTTTTTCGACCTGTTTCAGAAGGGCCTGATCTACCGCGGCAAGCGATTGGTCAACTGGGACACGACGTTGCAGACGGCAGTCAGTGACGACGAGGTTATCCATGAGACGCACAAGGGCCATTTTTGGCACTTTCGGTATCCGGTGATCGATCCGCAACCTGGCGAGCCGACGCATGTCGAGATCGCCACCACGCGCCCGGAAACGATGTTGGGCGACACCGCGGTGGCTGTCCATCCCGACCCGGCCGCGGCGTTTGAAGCCACCCGAGCGACGCTCCAAGAAAAGCTGGCCGCCGCGTCGGACAAGGAACGTGGCGCGGTCCAGTCGCAACTCGATGCGCTGGAAGAACGTCGTGCCGCAATGCTGCCCCAATTGGAGCAACTGCGAGACATGGCATTGGCGGGGCGAAAGTTGATGTTGCCGCTGGCCAATCGCGAGATTCCACTGATTGCCGACATCTGGGCCAAACCCGAACTCGGCAGCGGCTGCGTCAAAATCACGCCCGCCCATGAC
>JAUIHJ010000524.1 GCA_030432015.1 bacterium | reverse complement strand
TTCATCACTGCCGCGCCATTTCTGCCAGCCCAAGTAGCCTGCCAGACCGGCGGTCCCGATTCCCAGACCAGCCGCGGCCAGCCATTTGCGGCGATTGAAGAACACGTGTTCGGGAGTCTCGGTGGCACTGTTCGGATCGAGCGGATTTTTCTTATGAGCGAACATGGCAGTTACTCGCAGGTCATTCTCTCGAGGTCAGTGAAGAATCCCGGATAGGTTTTTCTCGTGCAATCCGGATCGAGAATCACGATCCCCGGCGTGCGCAGGCCGACCAACGCCATACTCATCGCCATACGATGATCGTTGTAGGTTACGATCTCGGCACCGTGCAACGGACGTGGTGTAATCCTGAGGCCATCCGGCAATTCGTCAACCTCGGCACCCACGCGGCGCAATTCACGGGCGAGATCTCCGATGCGGTCGGTCTCCTTGTGGCGAATATGCGCTACGCCGGTGATGGTGGTCGGCCCTTCGGCAAACAAAGCGACGGCGGCCAGGGTCTGAACGGTGTCACTGATCGCGTTCATGTCGACGTCAATGCCACGTAGCGGGCCACCGGTCATTTCGATCCCTTGCGGCTGGAGTTGCACCTGACAACCCATCTCCGCTAAGCAATCGCAGAAGGCCACATCGCCTTGCAAGGCGTCGCGCGTGAGCCCTTCAACGAGTACGCGGCCACCGGCAATTGCCGCTGCCCCCCAAAAATAACTCGCCGCCGAAGCATCCGGTTCGACAGGATAATGGGCTGCCCGATAACCGAAACCATGGGGAATCGCGAAATGCGAGAGGTCGCCTGCGTCCACAGTGACGCCAAAGGCCTCCATGACGCCCAACGTCATGGTCACATACGGTTGCGACACCAGGCGCCCCTGAACCACGAGATCGACGTCACGCTTCGCCAGTGGACAGGCCATCAGTAGACCGCTGAGAAACTGGCTCGAAATATCACCGCGAATGGTGGCGTGCCCACCGGTAAGGCCATCCGTGTCAATCCGAACGGGCGGACAGCCATTCGCCAATTCACTGGTGACGCGTGCCCCCAACTGGTTCAGGGCATCGATCAAATCCGCGATAGGCCGCTCGCGCATGCGAGCGATCCCGTCTAAGCGAAACGAGCCACGGCAAGCGGCCAGCATCGCCGTCAAGAATCGAATCGTCGTCCCGCTGTTCGCGACGAAGAGGTCCGCTGCGGACTGTGGCATCGCGCCCGCGCCCCCGGTCACTGTCAGCCGAGCAGCAGTTGGATCATGTTCGACAGCCAAGCCAAGCTGGCGCAACGACTCAATCATGACCTGGGTGTCTTCGCTGTCGAGCGCCCCGTCGAGCACCGAGGTTCCTTCGGCCAAGGCGGCACACACCAGCGCACGATTCGTGATGCTCTTTGAACCAGGCGGGCGAATCGCGGCGTTTAGCCGACCGGCTGGCTGAATCTCTTTCCGCTTGACCACAGGCGTGCCAGCTTTCTCGTCCCCTTGCATCAGGACATGGAGTGCGGGGTACTACTTCTCAGCAATCTTCCACAAGTGTTGATCACTGCGGACATAAAGCGCGCCGTCTGAAACGGCTGGCGAGCCCTTGATCGCTTCGCCAAAATCGTTGGTGCCGACGACCGTCCCGGTCTCACCAAGTTGGACGACCTTGGCTTGCCCTTCGGCGTTGACACAGAAAATCCGGTCGCCGGCAACCACCGGGGTCGACCAATGGCGTCCGCCGATACGGACCTGCCACAAACGCTTGCCGTCGTTCAGATCCCCGCACGAAAGCACGCCGGAACTGTTGACGGCATAAACTCGATCACCGGACACAATCGGGCTCGCCGGATAGGGGTTCAATTGGCTCGAGTTCCATGCCAGCGACGGCGACGTCGCATCGGAAGGCAAATCCAAGGCGGTCAGCCCATTGGCCGGCACGAAAATCCGATCTTCCGTGACCGCCAGCGACGGTGTCGTTTGACACGGCAACTCGAATTTCCAGAGTTCTTCGCCAGTGTGGACGTCATGCCCAACCAGACCGCTGCCGGATTGCAGGATGACGATTGTCTTCCCACCGCGCCTGCCGGGCATGACGACGGGCGACGTCCAATTTGGGGTGCGGGCACGATCGACGCGCCACCGCGTTTCGCCGGTGGCGACGTCAACGCCGGTCGCGAATGACTCGCCTTGGCTCTCGATCTGCACCATGACGGTCTCGTCGGCGACGATCGGTGACGACGACATGCCGATGTCATTGCCAGCCTGCGGAAAGTCGAACGCCAGGCCACGATACCAGAGCAGATTTCCATCCAAGTCCAGGCAGGCCAGATCGTTGGAGGAATAGAAGGCGAAAATTCGTTTCCCGTCGCTTGCCGGCGTCGGCGCGGCGACAGCGCTGAAAGGATGCGTCAAGGTCCGGCCAGTCGCCCAGAACTGGCGATGCCAAATCTGCTTACCCGTCTCCACGTCGTAAGCCAGCACGTGGAGTCGATCTTGATGAGCGCCGCTGGACGAAGTCACGATAACACGGCCTTTGACGACGATCGGGCTGGCGACGGACCTGCCGGGCAAGTCGGCCCGCCAGGCAATGTTCTCGTTACCGTCCCAGGAATCGGGCGGGGCGATGCCTGGCGAATCACTCGCACCGTTGGAGCCGCGAAACTGCAGCCAGTCAGCGCCGCAGTTGGTCAAGGCGACAAGGATGACCACCCACGCGGCGATGGCCCGACGTCCGCACGATCGTCGCCTACCGGCAAGATGCTCGGCGGCTGGTGGGCAGGATAAGGGTCGGCGGACTGGTTCTGGGCAGGAAGCGGGCAAGGTCATCATCGCGTTCTTCTTCCGGTTATGCACGGGGCAGGACTCGTGGTTGTTGGCTCAGGATTCTTGGCGTCCAGATGGCGTTTCAAGGGCAGCAGCGCGGGGTGCTCATCGTCGTCGGGACGGGTCGGCACGGTCTGCTGTCCGCTGACGAGACAGCAGGGCGGTTCCCAGTGGGTCGCAGACACGCAATTGAAATTGCCATCGCTGCGCCCAGTTTTCCTCTTGCTCGTTTTGCGCAACTTTCACCAGGATTTCGTTGCGCCCCTTCTTGAGCTGCGCGGTCGCGACGTATTGATCGACTTCCATGCCGGAATGATAGACCTGATTGGCCGTCAGCAAGGTTCCGTTGAGCCAAACTTTGTTGGCATTGATGCAGCCGATACGAATGTCGGCGGATCGACTTTCAGCGGCGTCAAATTCAGCAAACGCGTAGGCCACCGCTCCCTTGTGTTCCGGCGTCAGTTGGTAGTCGTTTCCGTTTTCCATTTTGGGACGCTGGAAACCTTCGTTCAGGTCCACGATGCCAAAATCGTCGTCCGTCGCATAGTCCCGCCATTGCACCTTGCCGACCTTGCCTTGGTAGCTGGTGTTGAGGTCGACCCCGTTCTCCGGCGGATAAACCTGGTCGAAGCCGACCCCGTCGACATTGTCAAAGGGACCGATCAGCTTCCACCGCAGGACGAATCCCAGGTGGCGCGGCAGATCGACGGGCTGGCCAAGGTCTCGCAGTTTCTGCGCCATGTCTTTAACTTGATCAATGTCTCGGCTGGAGGCGAACAGACGCTGGTACTCGCGAGTCCCTTCCTGTTTTTCGCCTGCTTCCAAACGCGCATCGGCAGCCTTCAGTGCCAGGGCGATGGCATCTCGGCGAAGTTCCAAACTGGGATCGTTGACTAATGGCGCGATCAACCGTGGCTCCGCGGTCGCGTCCACCTGGGCAATCAGTTCGTACGCCAAGCGACGTGCCCTGGGTGCTTGGGTGGTATCCGCGAGAAACGCTTCGAGCGCGGCCACGGGCAGCTTGCCACCGTCGTCGAGCTGCCGTTGTGCAACCGTCTCAACCACGGCACGAAACCAATTGTTGGCCAGCGTTCCGGCCCCTTTCATCCCTCCCAACAGGGTCGGCAGCTGGTCGGCGTCCGCCTGCGATAGCAGCTTCCACGCCTCCATCGCCTCGCGGTGTCCCTTGCCGTTGGATCCGACCGCTCGCAACGCCGCCAGAGCTGGCGTCAGTTCGGAGTCTGCCAAGGCCGTCGGTTCGGCGGATACGGCCGGTGACGTGGCGTGGGGAATTACGAGGGGAGCGACACAGGCCGCCAGCAGCAAGCATACTGCGCTAGATCGTCTCATCATGTATTTCCTGGTGGGCGTAGAGCTGGTGGGAAGTGCGATGGCTAGATTCGAGCTCCAGGTCGCGATTCGTGGTGGATCATCGCCTCATCTTAGCCGATTGCCATGCCTCGGAAAACGGGCGCGGCGGCCGAGCCGCAGGGCTGCTCGCCGCTGCGCAGGTCGCCAATGAGTGGACTGCGTGGTTTTCCACGCCTGGAGGCGTCCGCCACGAGGTGACCGCGGCGACACGTTTTCATCTGGGGATACACCTGAAACCTGGCAAGCGAACGGCTTGTTTCCTGGACGTTGCGGAGTTTCCAGCGCCGCGGGCGGGGCGGGTGCATCGTCTCTGGCGTCGACCCGAGGGTCTGTTTGCGACGACACCTCGATCCCCACTTCTGACAGCAACTCCGCGCCGGTTGTCGGTATTTTGAACCGGCAGTATAATGGCCCGATTCAACAAGAATCACAAAGATGACGTCTCTAGGACGAAGGAGAGAAATGTGACGATCAAAGTCGCAATCAACGGTTTCGGTCGTATTGGCCGATTGACGTTCCGCAACCTGCTCAGCCGATCCGATGAATTCGAGGTCGTGGCAATCAACGACCTGACGAACAACCGCACGCTGGCCACCTTGCTGAAGTACGACAGTGTCCACGGTCGTTTTCCCGGCGAAGTTGGCTTTGACGACGAAAACTTGATCGTCAATGGCAAGAGCATTAAAGCCCTCGCCATGCGAAATCCGGCGGAATTGCCCTGGGGTGAACTGGGCGTCGACGTCTGCATCGAAAGCACGGGCATTTTCACAGCCCGGAAGACTGCTGAAAAAGCTGGCTATGACACGCACCTGGATGCCGGTGCCAAGCGAGTCGTCCTGAGCGCCCCTGCCAAAGACGGAGCCGACTTGACGCTGGTGTTTGGCGTCAACGACGATCAACTTACCGCCGACATGAAATGCGTTTCCAACGCCAGTTGCACCACCAACTGTCTGGCACCAGTCGCCAAAGTGTTGAACGACACGTTTGGAATCCACTCCGGCCTGATGACCACCGTGCATGCCTACACCAACGATCAAAATGTGCAGGATCAACCGCACAGCGACCTCTACCGGACGCGTGGCGCAGCCCAGAACATCATTCCCACCACGACCGGGGCTGCCAAGGCTGTCGGCCTGGTTATTCCCGAACTGGATGGGAAGCTGACCGGAATCTCAATGCGAGTTCCCGTGCCAACCGGAAGCGTCGTCGACCTGGTGGCCAATCTGAACAAGGAAGCCTCGGCCAAATCGATCAACGACGCGGTCAAAGCGGCCGCCGATGGTCCAATGAAGGGCATTCTCTGCTACACAGAGGATCCGATCGTGTCGAGCGATATCATTGACGACCCCCATAGCTCGATCTTCGCCGCCGATTGGACGCAAGTGCTCGGTGGAAACGGCAAGATGGTCAAGGTTGTGAGTTGGTACGACAACGAATGGGGCTACAGTTGCCGCACGGCCGACCTGGTCGCCAGAATGGGCGCCCTGTAAGGGACCGGCAAGGTCCACTGGTTTGCGCAACAAGCCGGCCAGTCGAAAACATGAACCTCCCAGACGCCTCGCAACATTAAGTATTGCGAGGCGTCTTTTTTTGAGTGGCGGCTGATTGGGCCGGTATCAAGCGAAACGCCCGCATCAAGCGACACGCAGCGTCCGGCATTGGGCGGCGCACGGCGAGCCTTTGTTGCGGCCGGGAATCCGGATCGACCCGTGCGCAGGCTCCAACGCGGTCGGCAGTCAGATCAGACAAACGCCAACGCCGAAAGTGCCAGGCTTGCCATCCAGCCAAGCCGGAAACACCAGACCTGATCGTGTGCGTTGCTGATTGCCGCTGGCTTGACCGTCGGCAGCGCGGCGCTGCTGCGTGGCGACTACTTCTGCACGCGCGCT
>JAUIHJ010000523.1 GCA_030432015.1 bacterium | reverse complement strand
GGTGCGATAACGAATTCTCGATGCGACAACAACTTTGATGCGACAGCAACGCCTGGGCAGTAAACTCTGGAAAAGCCGTATCTCTGAACTAAATGGTTCGCAGGCTGCTGCGGGGAGGGAAGACGTCAAGCTGGAAAACCAGCCTGCCGGGGAAGGCCGGCCTTGCATGCTAATGCCTGATCGAAGCCCAGTCAAATTCCTGCGCACAACGTTAAAATTTCTCATGTCCCGTTAACGTTGGAATCGAATTCGGACTGGCTCGGCGGCCTGAATATTTGCGAGATCATCGCACGAACGCGGTTTGACATCCGTTCTCTTGATACGACCCGGTGCCCGCTTCGACTCCGCATGGGAGCCTAAAGTATAGTATCTCCATGGCTAAATTGAACGCCTTTTGCGGGAATGTTGAGGCGAATTCTTGTGGGGCGAGTTGCTGGCCGGAAAATGCAGCGTGGAAGGTGCGGAATACTGGGTTTTAAATGCTGCCGAAAATTGTTGACAACCTATTTGGCGGCTCCTATAGTAACGGCCTGCTTTCCCATCGGATTTGTGGCTAGGCACCAGTCTCGTTTAAAGAATCAAGTACTTCGATATGCATCAATGAAAAAATAAGGAGCGGTGTGTTATGTCTCGCAAGTTGATTTTAGGTTTGGCGGTTGTGGCGATGGTTTCCGTCAGCGCGGTTCAATCCGCGTCGGCCGAAGATGTTCCCAACGGCGTGTTGGCAAAGATGGGAATCGGCGGAATGCAGAAGATCTCGGACGCGCAAGGCATGCGGGTCCGCGGTCAAGGAGTTGCCTCGGTCTTGGGGCTTGGCTTCACGTCCCTGACCGTGCCCGGATTCTCGACCGCCACTGACGGCGACGCCTACACGGCGACGAGCGGTCCGATCACCAATGCATTGGCGACCGGCAGCTCGCAGACGACGTCGCAGATTACGGCCCAAGCATCCGTGACGATCCCGGTCATCGGTACCGGATCGCTCTCGCTGTCGCTGATTTCCGCGACAGCCGGATCATCGTACGCGTTTGCTCGCTAGGCAATCGACGCAGTCAATGAGTTCAACGCCCAGTTTCGAAATCCGAAACTGGGCGTTGCTGTTTCTTGTGCCGGCGTCCTCGCGGTCACCGGATTTTTGGTTACGAGGTTCTCGGCTACCAGATCATGCCGGCACCGAGGGCAAAACCGATCAGGCTGATCTCCGTGTTCGGGCCGCTGACGGCTGTGGCCAGTCCCGAGTTGGCATTCACCAACGCAGCGGATTCCGAAAACGCGATGCCGCCGTCCACGTCCCACCATTGGTATTCAAACGCCGCGTGGAAGAAGGCGACGCCAGGGACGCACTTGAGCTGATGGGTCCAGCGGGTGCCGACTTGTAATTCACCAATGAACAGTTCGTCACGACCTGTCGCCGCCGCGGCGTCAAATCGGTTGGCCGTACCTGGGATGTTAGGGTCGAGCACCACGACGGATGTTTGCGCGGCCGTATCAACATTGCCCCAACACATCGAACCTCGCAAATTGTAGAAGAAATCCAGTTGGGCACAGCACCCCACGTGAAGCGGCTTCGTCGCACCAAACGAAACCGTCAGCCCCGAACCGTCGAACTTGCTGAGGGCAAATGCATCCGCTTGCACCACGGCCGCGATGGGGTTGGTCGTATCAAGCGAGGTGGCGCTGACACGGGAAACATCTTCCAGCGATGCAAAGCGATAGCCAAATCCGAGATAGTGGTTCCAACAATCGGCACCGATGAACAGTCGTTGGACTTCGAAGTCGACCGTGAAGGCTTGCACGTCGTTATCGATCAGTGATCCGCGTCGATCACCCGTCCCCAGGAGCACCGGGTCAAATTCGTTGTCGACACTGTTGAGCAACCACATGCGGCCCAGCAATTGCCAGTGTGGCTTCTGGATGCCGAACCAGAGTCGCGGGCCCAGTTCCATCGATTCCTTGGGGGTCGCCGAAAACGTCTCAAAGGGCGAAGTCACCAAGACCGATGCCTGCGTGCCATCACGATCGGGCACGAGAAAGGTCTCTTCGACCCCGAAGGTCCACAACCAACCCCCATGGTGGTGAGCTGTGCAGCCGGGGCCACAGGTCAGGTTGTACGACTCGTCTTCATAGAAATCGGGCGTTGGCAATTGTTCCGGAGCGGCCACGGGGTCCACTCCTGCGCCGCTGCCGTCGTCATCAAACACCATGACCGGACGGATCTGAACCGCGTGGTCGATCTGGGTCGCGTAACTTTGGGACGCATGGCCCTGTTCAATGCCGCCCGTCGATTGTGAGCGGGCGAACTGATTTGCATTGAGCGCCTTGAGATGGTGATAGGCCGTCAATTCGATGTTCGCGGAAGACGCCGCGGTCGCCAACTCGGGTGAAGGCGAACCGATTCGCGCGTCCAGGTTGGGAGCATGCTGCCGGTCGTCACCGTTTCCCGGAGCCTGATGATAGTTGGCCGGGACGCCAGCCAACCGTTGTGACTCCTGATGCCGCTGCCAACCAATGCTCGGCTGTACCGTTTCGGTCGCCAGCATGAATTCACTTTGATCGCTTGGAAATGTGATGGCCGGACTGCTACTGGTCCCAGGCAGCCGGGCGACACCCGGTTCCGCCGCAGTAACCATGGGTGTCATCCAGATGAACGCGACCGTATGCGCTACACAGCACGCTGCGGTAAGAAAGATTCGGTGGTTCATTGAAGTGCCTCCAGGCAGCCGTCAGCCGCACTCTGTGATGGCGACGGAATTGACTTGTGAGAATGGCGAAATCGCGTGGGCCCTCGCCCCCAGCCCCTGTCGGTTATGCAGGCTGGTTGGGAAATTCATCCAATAACGACCTTCCCGGTTGTACGAATCGTCTTGCTCCTGCGGATTAATGCAAAAATAACACCCTTCCCCGGACCACCGACACAATGCGATTCTTCTCCTTAGCTTGCCTATGTTTTGTATGTTGCGCGGTTCTTCCTGGGTGTCTGGTCCTCCCTGTCACCCTACGGATGACAGCGCGGGTTGGGGTGTTTGGGTCGACTTTGCCGGTCAGGTTGTTTGTTCCGGTTGGATCAAGCGAAGTGCTGCGAGGTTCCCGGCATAACCGATACAGACGTCATGACCGCTGAGACCAGGACAATCAAATCAACTGTTACAACCGTCAGCGCTTACCAAGACTGAGAATGACGACCGCATTCTCTTGAGGTGTACCGTGGGACTTTATGGCATTGGCCGGGCATGCGATTACGGGAGTCTGCATGATGCATGACAATCTGAATGGCGTGTCCCGGCAGGCCCGATGCACCTCCGCCTGGACGAAAGCCACCCTCATGGCGGTGTTATGCATTTCGCTGGCGTGCGATTCCGCGCTGGCGGATTTGCGTCCCGAGTCCTGGCTTGTTGCCGAGCAAGCGCGGACCAACGAAACGGCCGCTCCTGCTGCCCAGGCGAATGTCGTTCCAGGAAACCGTCGGAGCGCCAGCCCGCAGCCCTCTCGATTCCCCATCGTTACTTCGCAACCGAGCGGTGGGCGAGAGAATCCGCAATCATCGCCGCACAGGGGACTGCACCGGCGCCTTTGGCCCTTTCAAACGCCGGAAACGCCTGCGGACAATCTGCGGAATCGCGACCTACGCCCCGAAAGCCGCCATGCGATTTCGCCCGGCGTGCCCGCGCCCGGTGCCGGCCTCGATCGATTGCAGCAGCCCACTCCAGTGCCTGCGTTCAGCCGCCTTCAACCGCAACCGCGGGTCGAGCCGGCGCCTCAGCTTCAACCATCAATCCAGTTTCAGCCGTCAACGCAACCTCAACCAGCGCCCCGTTCTCAACCGTTGTACCTGTCGCCATCAATGCCCGAGCCTCATTTGGCATCCCAGGATCGCGCTTCACAACAGGGTTACCCGGGGACTCCGTCACACACATGGCATCAATCTTCGGCCAGTTTCCCTGCCAACCCGATTCCAACAGAATTGCCGCGGCGAGACCTGCGCCGGTTGCTGACGGACGACACTGAGCAGCCGGAACCAACCTTGTTGTTCGAGGCTGACGATCGGTCACCTGAATCCATTTGGACTTCCTTGGCGCTGTGGCAAACGCCCGACGGAGGCGACGAGCCCGGTTCGAATGCCGACGGCACCGCGCGGGACCTGGAGAGTGCCGATTCGATTGGCGAGGAACCTCCCCAAGACAATAGCCTGCAGTTTCTTCGCAACAATACCGTGCTCCTTGAGCCAGGGCAGTTGCAAGTCGACTACGGATTGATCTACACGATGGTGGAAAATGAGTTTCCGGTTGCCGTCACCGATGGAGGCGGTGTCGTGACAGGTGCGGTGCGGGGCCGGGTTCGTCCTCGTACGTTGACGGTACCGTTTCAAGCGCGCTACGGCCTCAATGAACTGGCTCAGTTGTTTATCGATGTCCCCGTAGGTTGGAACGGGGCCGAATTGTCGTTCTCAGGTTTCGACGAATTTTCCAACACCGTGGGCGTGGGTGACATCCGCATGGGTACGAGCATTTTACTGAGAAAGGGATGTTGCGAAGACGAGGCGGATCTCGTCGGGACTTTTGCGATGACGTTTCCCACCGGCAACGGCGCATTCCCGACGCTGGGTCTCTCTCCCGATGCGCAATTGGGCGAAGGCTTTTTCGCCATGTCACTGAATCTCTTGTGGATCAAGACAATCGACCCGCTGGTCTTCTTCTACGGTGGCGGCTATCGACACCGATTTGACGAGTCGTTTCAAGGGAACCAGGTCGATCCCGGCGAGCAATTTAATTATCAATTTGGTGTTGGGTTTGCTGTCAACGAACGCGTGACGCTCAGCACCGCGTACCTTGGTGCGTACATCACAGAGAATCAGGTCAACGGAGACCGAATTGAAGGTTCGATTCTGGAACCATCACGGCTCCGCTTTTCGGCGACAATCTCGAAGCTCTCCCGATTTCATCACTGGCGGGGAGAAACGTGCTTGCAGACGATTTTGGAACCATTCGTCGAGATCGGGATGACCAACGACGCCGCGTCGACACGCTTTGGCATCGTGTGGACGCTGTAGCAACCAATGGTCCCACAGTACATCTGGCGCGCGCCGGTGACGACGCGAGGAGTGAGCGTAATGGTCCGTGTGTTGGCAACTTTCCTGCTGGTGACAACCTCCTGTGCCGCCATCGGGCTGGAGTCGGTGACCGCCACGGAGCAACGTGCGCCGGCACGCGACGAGCAGCGGATCACGCGCAAATATGTCAAGACCTGGGTCGAGCGGCGTCAAGAGAATGTCGTGATGCAGTCGAAGGACTTTTCGTGCGGCGCCGCCGCGCTCGCAACCCTACTCCAACATTTCTGGGGCGACGACGTCGGTGAAGAAATGTTGCTAAAAGAATTGGACCGAATGCTCACGGCGACGGAGATTGCCGACCGGATCACCAATGGGTTGACCCTGACGGATCTGCGCCGGGTTGCCGTCCGCCTCGACTACCAAGCCACCATCGGCAAATTGGAATTTACCAACCTTGCCGAGTCCAAGGTGCCCGTGGTCGTTGCCATCGAGGTCCGCGATTACAAACATTTTGTTGTCTACCGCGGGACGGATGGAGCGTATGTCTATCTGGCAGATCCGGCACGCGGCAATCTTCGCACACCGGTGGCGAAGTTCTTGCAGGAGTGGCAGGGGAACGCAGTGCTTGTCGTGGCCAAACCGGACGTCGACGTACCGACGACATCCGCCCTTTCGGTCCGTCACTCCGAACGTGAACTCGGTTGGCTCAATAGCCAGGTGATTCGCAAGAATTTCCTGCCACCTCGCTACGCCTTTCCGACTGCGATTCGGCCGTAACCACGCAAATGTGCGGGACGAAGCGGGTCGCCTATGGTAAATTGAACGCTGGCGATACATCGAGCCCCGGTGCGAGGGCCGTTTCTTAGTTCGAAGGGATTTCTGTGATCTCGATCGAGGATGTCACTTTCTGCTATGGCGGTGGCGACTTCCGTCTTTCGATTCCGAAGTTTCAGGTTGAGGCCGGACGGACCGTGGCTGTCGTCGGTCCCAGCGGTAGCGGTAAGACGACGCTGCTGAATTTGGCAGCCG
>JAUIHJ010000522.1 GCA_030432015.1 bacterium | reverse complement strand
GGGGTAGTACTACCCCTTTCGGAATGACCTTCAGGCCGCACTGCCCGACTCAGGCAGGTACGCAAGTCTTGCGTTCGGCAGAAGTTAGAAAAATACCCCCGGGAGGATTCGAACCTCCAACCTTCGGCTTCGGAAGCCGACGATCTATCCAGTTGATCTACGGGGGCGACTTGCACTGCTCATTATTTTTTATGAGACGCCGGGGACGATTTCGATGAACTGAGCATCGATCGCCGTTGCGGGGCAGTGTATCGTCGCGGGGAGTGTATTGAGGTCTGCACGCGGCAGCAATCATCCGGAATGCTGTTACCCGGACCGGATGGCATCAGCGATTTCCGGCAGGTCAGGCTTTGCCTGACGGAGTTCGAGCCAGGGCAGTCTCATGATCGATTCATTTCGACGACCGATGCTGGTCGATGATCGATTCGAGACCTGGGGGGCATTGCCACATTGCGGTTAAGACGGGTGATGCTGGTGAGGTATTGATCTGAACTCGTGATTTTGTTTCAAACGGAACAAGATTGCGAGGCCGGTCATCGAAGATCGGCTGCGGGGGAAAGTTCCCATGTTTGTAAGCACGCTGGCGGGGAACGAATGTCAGCAACTCAACGCGGCAAGGATGCATTGCGCGAGACCGTTGCTTACATCCGCTACCACAACCTCGAAAGAAAACACTCGCCCTGGAGCACCTCACACCAGCCCGTTTCGAACAGCTCATTCAACACCCGAAATAAGAGAATGACCTGTCCCTGAAACCTTCAGCGCCTCGCTGACTCAGTTGTTCTGTGCTGTCTTCTCTGCAATCTTCTGGTCAGAGTGATGTGCTGCTGGATGGTTGCAAGAGGCACAAAGAGAATTCTCTGTTTTGAACCGAGCGAGGCGTCCACCATGCTTTACAGCATCCTGTTGATCGTCGTCCTGACCATTGCCGCAAATCCAGCAGCGACCTGCACAGCCGCCGACGAAGTTCAGACCGACCTGTTGATTGTCGGGGGGACCGAGTCCGGTTGGGCGGCGGCTTTGCGTGCGGCTCGGCTCGGCGTGCCGTCGATCACTATCGTCCACGATGGTGAGTGGCTGGGCGGTCAGTTTACCGAACAGGCTTTGGCTTGTGTCGACGAGAATAAAGGTGTCGGCCAGGTCGGTTGGGGAGTCGACTGGCACCCGATGAAGCGGTCGTTTCATCGGAGCGGTCTGTTCAAAGAACTGATGGACCGGATTGAAGCGTTCAACGTCCAGAAATACGGTTCGCCGATGCCGGGCCGCCCCTATCACGGACCGTCAACATTTCGGCCTGTCGAGGCCGAGGCAATCTTTCGGGCGATGCTTCAGCCGTATGTTGACTCGGGGCAAGTCCGTCTGCATTGGAATTGCTACCCGGTTGCCGCCGCGACGACGCCGGCCCACGCCGGCGCGGCGAAGTCTCCCCGCGCAGCCCACAAGGGGGCGGATTCCGAAAATGGCCCGGAACGCTTGACTGGGTTGACATTTCGCTCCCTTGCCGACGGCACCGAATTCCACATCGACGCGCGGCTCACCATCGACGCCTCGGACTGGGGCGAGGCGATCCAGGTTGCCGGGGCTGCCTTCGAATGTGGTCCGGATCCGCGTTCACGCTATGGCGAGTCGGAAGCGCCGGCAAACCTGGCCAACTACCCGCCCAACGAAATGAACCCGATCACGTGGGCCATGATCGTCGAACAGTCCGACGGCGAGACCCCGATACCACGACCTCGCAACTACGATGACCGCAACTACGTGCGGACGACGCGAGAGAGTCTCGCGGCGATGCCGAATCTTGATTGGGACCGGCCGGTGCGACTCGGCAGCATCCCCGCCTGGCCAGTGGCCGGAGCGGAGAATGCATCGCCGCGGCAATTGTCCGTGTTTAATGTCAGACGCGTCGTGGATGGCTACACCAGCCGCGCAGGACGCACCCTGATCCTGCTCAACTATATGCTGGGGCAGGACTACCCGCTGGAGCGGCTCCCGCAGCGGGTGGTGGATGCCTTGGAGAAAGACGAAGCGGGGGCCTCGCGGAAGAACATTGTCACGATGTCGCGACGACAGCGGCAAATCGTCTTTGAAGACGCCAAGCAACATGCGCTCGGCGTGCTCTTTCATCTTCAGACGTTCGCCCACGAGCGTATCGCCGACAAAACGCACAGCTTTCGCCGCTTCCATTTAAGCGACGAATTCGGCACGCCCGATGGGTTGCCCCCCAAACCGTACATTCGCGAGTCGCTCCGACTCAAGGCGATGTACATGATGCGCGAGCAGGATGGTCGCAACACAAACGGCCCTACGAAGGAGTTTGCCAGAGAGCAGTTTGCCCGCGTGATGTACCACGACGGCGTCGGTGCGTGGCAGTTTCATTACGATTTTCATCGCACCGGCCGAGCGTATCTGCGCGAGGAAGGCCTTGGCGGGCCTTGGGTCGATTTTGAAAAGCCAGGACGCAACACCCACATCCTCAGCGACAAATCCGTCTTCCCGCTCCGCAGCCTGATCCCGCGGGACATGGACGGCTTGATCGGTGCGCAGAAGAACGTCGGATACAGCAGCATTGTGAGTGCCGCGATTCGCCTGCACGACCAGTGCGTCTATCTGGGCCAGGCGGCGGGCGCGACGGCCGCTGTCAGCCTGGCCGCAGGGATTCAGCCGCGTCGGATTCCCTTTGACCGGGAATTGTTGGAACGTGTCCGTGGCGGACTTTGCGGTTCACAGACGCCTGGTCTGCCAATGTTGTTATGGCCGTTTCGCGATCTTCCGGTCGAAGCGGAGGCCTACGTGGCGATTAATCGATTAGCCGCCCGCGAAGCCTTCCCACTGGGCAGGCGCGACGTCGATTTCCGGCCAGACGAACCCGCCAGCGAATCGTGGCGAGTCGCGGTTGTCGAACGATCACTGGCGACCAAGCGGGCAAGCGTTCCGCCGCAGCCCCCGACCGGTACCATGACGCGCGGCGAATTTTCCCAGCGCTGGTGGCAGGCGATCGAAAACCTGCCCGATCGTGAGTTTACACGGCAGGCACCCGACGACGCGGACGCAGATGGAGTTCCTGACCATGACGACGCGCTCCCCTTGCGTGCCGGCGCCACACCGTGGCCGGTGGAGGTTGTCGCCCCCGACGAAGATGGTCACCCCGATCCGTTGCCGGCCGATTTCACCGGCGTCGTGCGGCAGATCAACTTTGGCGGCACGAGCGTATCTGGAACGGCAGCGGTGGCTGGTCCGTCCGCCGCGGGCACTCGCCGTGATCCGTTCGCCATCGATTCCGGCCAGCCGTACGATGCGCGCCGCGGTTTCGGATGGTCGCGCAGCATCGCCGCCAGTCGCCGCCAGCGCCGCCAACTTGATGGCGATTATCGCGACACGTTCTTGTTCACGCGCGGGCACGACGTGTGGGAGTTGGACGTCGCCGACGCGTCCCGGTGGTCCGTCACAATTTGCGTGGGTGATGCGGGCCATGCGCAAGTGGGGCAGAACGCGACGGTCGAAGGGGAGCCGGTGATTCGGGAACTGGATACTGGGCCGGGCGAGTTTGCAGAACGGACGCTTGACGTGGACGTCGTAGACGGTCGATTGACGATCGAAATTGGCAGGCCCGGCGGCAAGACGAATACCTGCCTGAATTGGGTGCGGGTCAGTGGGCCGGTAAACTAATTGACCGAGTGCAATTTGGCAACAATCCAGGACCGGCTCATTTTTCGCCGCCCGTTAGCTTCAACTGCGGAAGAAGCGCCTGTCGGCGAAAAAGGTGCCTGTCCCGCTGACGGGGTGTGCGCTGCTGAATCGCGCTCGGCTATTTAGTCGGCCGTCTTGGGGCTCGATTCAACCTCGGCCGCATCCGTGCGTGCGGCCGCGGTTCCGATCGCCGTGCCGATTCCGGTCCTCCCGTAACCATTGCCGCAATAGAACATGCGCAGGCCGTCCCCTTCTGCAATCACACTGGGGTATTCGACCATCTGTCGTTCCCAGCCGTCGCCGTGCGGTGTGAGTTGCAGGTTATCTCCGCTTTCGGCACCGCGCCGCCAGGAGATGCCGTCGTCAGATTCGGCGTAGCAGATCGAGTAATAACCCCATCGCGTGCCGATCGCCGAGTACCACATCCGAAAGGTACCATCCGGCTGTTGGTGCACGACGGGACCTGCGACGCCGATGTTCTCATAATCACGCTGGGGGTCACGCAACATGACGGTGCCGTGACGCTGCCAGTCGATGCCGTCGGTCGAGGTTGCCAGGCAGATGGTCTTCTGCTGATTCAAAGCGAGTGGCCGCCCGACCGTTGGGCAGCCGGTATAGTAGTACCGCCACTCGGTCGTCCTATCCGGCAAGCTGACCCGCAGGACCGAGCCACCGGCAATCCCAATCGCATCCGGGTCGCCGGCCTGGCCAGTGGGCGCTAACACCGGATTGGCTGAGTGCCGCGTCCAAGTGGTGCCGTCGGTGCTGACCGCCAGGCCGATGCCGGGGAATGCACTCAAGCCGGTACCGCGCCCGGCGTTTCCGGTGTAATAAAGATGCCAGCGGTCGTCGGCGACGCGGACAACATGCGGCAGCACGCACCACTGCGCATCAAAGCTTCCGGCGACGCCGACGTCGAATAGCGGGCCCTGACGGACCCAGTTTGAGAGATCGTCCACCGGCGCCGTGGCCAGGCAGATCCGCTGGCGTCCACTGGCGTCGCCGCCGGAGTAATACAGGTTGTATTGACCCCCGTCGCGCAGGACCCAGGGATTCATGCAGCGGGTGGCGTCAGGAGCGTCGGCGGGCCCGGGTGGCAAGCTGGGTACCAAGGACTGCCGCTGCCAGGTCGTGGGGTGCTGTAGCGAGTCATATTCGTGGGCGTGTGATAGCCGCGAAAAGACGACCTGCTTGCGGGCGCGGCGAATGCCCGCCAGCAGGCCAATGTCGTGGCGATCCCAGGCAATCCCCTGCCCTGCGATCTTGGCAGGGATTGTGTCGACCAACTCCAGTTTGTCACCCGCCGTTGGGACACGCAACGCGTACGCTTCTGCCCGATCGTGACCGGTGGCGTACAGCAGACCGTCGGGTCCGAAAGACGCACCGGAATTGCTGTACGGCACGAATCGCTCAATCACCTTGTCGGGGAAGGTCCACGCGGCAACTTGCTGCCATTGGTCGTTCAACTGGTAAACGGTGGTCCGTGCCACCTCTGCCGCGTCGCCGTAGTGGGCGAATCCCACCCACCACTGATCGCGATGGCGGTCAATCCAGGTCAATGCGCCGGCCTGGGTGGTCAAGGGGTGCCGGTCAACCGGTTCGAGGGAAGTGGTGTCGAAGATCTCGATTGAATTCTTCAGCGGCACGGCTGGCCAATTCGAATGGGCACAGTACACCTTGCCGTCGACCACGACGCCACTGTTGAGATGCTTCAAGGGGGAGTCCGCCGGGGCAGTCCAGGCGGCGACGCGCGTGCCGGTCCATTTATCGTATTTGCCGAGGCCACGATTGGTGATCGCGTAGGCATGGTCCGCGTCGACCGCAACCGCCTGATGAGCCTCGGCAGCCGGGAAACTTCGCAGTTCCCGCGCCAGCCGTAGGGGGTGCGGCTGCAGCGGCTTGATTCGAATCCGGCGGAAGTCGACGCGGCTGCCGTGCCCCAGGAAGCCGATGTGGCCGGTGGTGCGTTGCAGCCCTGGGTGGGACCGTAGTACTTCCGGATCGGTAATCGTGCTCAGGTCGACGTCCAGGATGACGCGATCGTTCAAGGTCACTTTGATCTGGCGCCCGTCGCAGATCACCTCTTGGGCGTTCCAGTGACCCGCCGGATGGAGTGCACCCTGCTGGGAAGGGACAACATCGTAAAGCGAGCCATGGAACTGGGTGGGCTTGAGCCGGCCCGGGTATCCGGTGTCATCCAGAATCTGGAGTTCCATCCCGCGGTATGCCGGACGCTGGTCCACCAGCGGGCAGCGAATGGCCAATCCATTGTTGGCGCCGGTGCTGAGTCGAAACTCGAACCGCAGGATAAAGTCGGCATATTGACGCTCGGAAAACAAGAACCCGCCGCCATCGGCTGGGCAGACCAACAAACCGTCTTCGACAAGATAGCCGTAGCGATCGGG
>JAUIHJ010000521.1 GCA_030432015.1 bacterium | reverse complement strand
ACATTCGCAAGGTCATCGACAGTCTCTTCTCGCTTCATGAGTCACAAAACGCATCAAATGGTGTCTGGATGTGTGGCGTGCGAATGCACCAATTGTAACGCACGTTCGCTGCCGGTTGTTCAAGTTTTTCAATTTGTCCATGGCAACTCGACTCCCACGATCTGGCGGCGATAACTTCTGATGCCAGTTAGGGCCGTGCGACCGCGACCATCACGACGAATTCTCGATGATCGCCGCCATACCAGGGACAACGGTCCCACCGGAAATGACTCGGCAACAGACCCCACCCCGCCAGTCGGGTTCCAACGCTGCCCGCAAACCGGCGACCTGATCGTCCATCCGTTGACAGGGGTCGGTTTCGCCGCTGATGCTCAATACCACGTCGCCGATTCTTACCTGGCAGCCGACGCGATTGGCGAAGTCCAGCCCTTCCATCAACAAGTTTGCCCGACGTGTGGTCCATGGAATATCGTGACCGACAACCTCGCAAGCGGCGTTCCAGGCAGCGACATCCAACAGCGTCACCTGCCGATCGCCGGGCGCACCGCGCGAGTCCCCCACGACCCCCGCCTCCATTGAAATCTCACCTGCGGGAATCTCCGTCATGCGAGCTCGCGACTTCGCTCGCACGGCGATTGCTAGCAGCTTGCCTTGATCCACAAGATTTCTCCTGACTGTCGGTGCCATGTGCGCCATTCCACATCCGCCGCTGTGGGCGTCGAGGCAAGATCGCGGCAATTCGCGGCAATTCGCACCCGACACGAGGCGCAACACCATTAACCACGACCCCGCGCTCAAAGATAAACAATCGCCATTCTACCTCGTCACTCAAGACGCCCCAAGGTTGCCACTTTCCGAAACCTCAACCGACCTTGAGTCACCAGGTTGTTTGCGGTACAAGTCGCTCCTTTCGATGGACGTCGCCTGCGCTGCTACCGCCAATTCCCGTTCGCCTCCGTTGATTCGGACATGACTTGAGCTGCTCCTGAAAGGAATTGCACGATCGACGAGTTACGCGACATCGTTGAACGTTTTCCCTCGTTCCGTCCGCACGCGATGCTGCGCAACAGCCACTTGCAAACCTTAGCCGGGATGTTGATCTCAGCCAGGCAACACCCGTACCGCGCCGTCGCTCATCAAGTTGTCCTGCCCGATGGCGACATGACGATTCTACATGATGATCGGCCCGCCGGTTGGCGGCCCACGTCGCCGACTGCCATTCTGGTCCACGGATTGACGGGCTGTCATCACAGCGCTTACATGGTCCACGCGGCTGCACGGCTCAACGCTGCTGGCGTGCGCACCTTCCGCATGGATATGCGATCGTGCGGCGCAGCCGAGGGGCTCTCGCGCATGCCGTACCACGCGGGATGTTCCAGCGACCTGTTGGCCGCGCTGCACCGCGTCGCAAAATTCTGCCCGGCTTCCCCGATCAGTCTGGTCGGGTATTCGATCGGTGGGAACGTGGCCCTAAAAATGGCGGGCGAAGCCCCCCATCGCCTTCCGCCTCAGCTCAGCCGGATGGTCGTTATCAGCCCTCCCATTGATCTCCAACTGTGCGTTGACCGATTTTCCAAAGGCGCCGTCCGTATCTATGATCGCTATTTGGCCCGGACGCATTATCGACACCTGCGACGTTCCAAATTGTTAGTCCGACACGCGCCGCATATCGTCGAAGCATTGCGCCCCCGCGGCCAGCGTGGTTTCGACGACGGATACACTTCGGCTGTTTGGGGCTTCGAGTCCGTCGAACAGTTTTATGCCGACACGAGTTCCTACCACGTTCTCCCGGACGTACGTATTCCGACGTTGCTGATTGCCTCGCGCGACGACCCTCTTGTGCCGGTGGAACTGTTTGATTCACTGAAGAGGCAGCCGTCGATCACGGTTCACTTGACCGACCACGGCGGTCACTTGGGTTTCATTGGCCGCTCGGGCTCGGATGCTGATCGTCGATGGATGGATTGGCGGATCGTCGATTTCATCACAGACGAAGCGGCCCAATCGGCTTCCGCCGCTGCGTGATGGTCGCACGGGTTTCGCGCGGCACGCGATCAAGCCGGGCACCCCGTGCCGCGTGCTTGACGACGGCCCGCCGGATCATCCAACAACGAATGCGGACTTTGTCGCCTTCTTGATTAAATTCTGGCTTGAAAGCGAGTCGGCGGCTTTCTAAAGTTCCATCGGAACAGGGGATGGTTCTTTTGCTCGAGGAAACGCCTTCGTGATGCCATGGCTGTGGCGGGGATCGCCCTGCACAGCCACCTAGCGCTCGTACATTGCGAACCCGTCGACCTCGTTTGATGTGATGCGAAGCTTAATGGCCCTGTTGGCGATTGCCACGCTGGCGATCGGTGTCTCGCTGATTCGAATTCCTGAGGACGTGTTGCCCGGGAAGCCCCCTTCGGTCCCTTGCATCAGCGGGCAACCGCACCTATCGCGACTGCCTCAAACCGATTCGCGAACGGTCGGCGATCATCCACAATTGCGATTGCCAACCCGGCGGCCGCCGAAGGCGCTCGACGTTCCAACGCTCCAGCGCAACTTCACGCATGGCGAGCGGGCCGAATTTCACCCGCACGGGGAAACGGTTTGCGCTTCGGGTTGCGCCCTTAGTCGTCACCCGACGGAAAGGTTGACGGATCCTCAATTTGAACAACTGTTGGCGGACTATGCCGTCGAGCACACGGCGGAGCCTGGTCGTGCGTTGGAGACGCTGTTGTACTACGGTCCGCAGACCGCCGCGCGACTCGCCCACTTCGGCGTCGGCCCGCTGGATTCGCAACATGCGGCCCTGTTGCAAGACGAATTGGCGTACGAGCACGTGGACCTGTCACTCCGGGTCGTTGACGAAGCTGGTGCGGTGCGAGCTTCTCTGCCACCGACCGCCGTACCGCTGGACCGCCGCCATGAATTCCGACTCGAGCCGCACAACCTTCAGCCACTGATCGCCAGCGGAACGGTGAAACGTGTCGGGCACAAGCATCTGTGGACGCGGTTGTGACTGGAGGGCGTCCACTTGGTGGCAGGGCCGTGGTTCACGGTCCTCGAGAGCGGTAGGGAATGGCACGAGATTAGTAAGATCTGGATCAGTAACGGTCAGGTCGACTGCAAGGGTCGGATTGAAGTACGGATTCGATTGAGGACACAGGAGTCGTTATAGAGTTTCTACCAGTAGCCGCTCAGACCTGCGCGCCGCGCAGAGCGGCAGCATGTCCGGATCACGCTTCGCCAAGAACAACGATTGCCATCGGTCACAGGTCGTCGCGGATTAATGTGCGTTGCCCCCTGAGCTTCCCGCATGGCCGCGCCAGTGCAAGAGCCAAGTATGGATCACTACGTTGGAGCGAAACAATGCACATGACATCACGGCTCGGGGGCCTCTTGCTCTTGGCCGTTGCCGTAATGAATTTCCCGGCGTCTGCCATGGCCGACCCATGCGGTTTGGTGCCACCCCTGGTGCAAGCGGGAGCGGACGCGGGAAATCAGGCTCGCATCACGCGCATCGGGAAGCAACGAACTTACGTCTTCTTTCGCAACGGCGTGGAATCGATCGCACTGCGGCCCGGCTTCTCCGGCAAGGTGGACGAATTTGGAATGCTGATTCCGTTCCCATCGCCACCGGCAATCCGCAAGCTGCCCGACAACGTGTTTGAACAGATTGCGGCTGCGATCGACCCGCCGGAAGTTGTCATCGACCTCCGCCCTCCGAGCGGCGACGGCGGTTTCTTCGGCGGCGGCGGTGGACTGGGCGGCGGTGGTGGTTTCGGCGGAGCGATGGGCTTCGTCCCGAGAAATCAAGTGCGGGTAATCCGCGAAGAAGCCGTCGGCATGTATGAAGTTGCCGTGCTGGCAGCCGGCAGTGCCACGTCCTTAAAGCGCTGGATGGACGATCATCAATACAGCTATCCCAGCGGCATGGACGCCGTCTGTCCCGAATACATCGAACAACGCTGGTGCTTCGTCGCAGTCAAGACGAAGGTCAACCAGAAAGCTGCAGCCGATCCCAGGCCAGGACAACGCAGGATCGACAATGAGCTTCCGGAAGGCGCGTCGTTCGACGGGCACGTTCAGGCGATGGGCTTCCGGTTCCGCACCCGTCAACTGGTGGTGCCGATGCGGCTGTCGGTTCACAACTCTGGCAAGCTCCACAATGTCGTCTACCTCCTCTCGGACACGCCGTGCAAGATCCGACACCTACCAGAGACGTTCGTGAAGCGCCAGGTATCCGGCGAAAAGCTCTTTGATCAACTGACCCAGCCATTGCCACTGCGGATCATCGGCGGCACGATTGACGATATTCCGTTGTCCCGACGTCGGGGCCTCGCCGTAGAACGGGACCCACGTCCACACAACGGCGTCGCGGCCGAACTGTTTGCCGCCGACATCGTCGCTGCCCGAACAGGAAGGCTGGAGAGCCGCAGCGAATCGTTCGAGAAAGAGTTAGAGAAGATCAACGCGGCGCTGGACCTCCGGGGAGCGGACGTGGATCGCGATGTCCAGCAATTGCTTTCTACCGAGCGGGCAATGTTGATCCGGGCCACCCTTCGAGCCATCGAAGGGATGACACTTACCGTAATTGACGGCGACTTCCCGCGAGACGTTCTGGCCCGTGAAAACCTGACGTTTTCCGAATATCATATGCCGCTTGAAAAAAGCGATCGAGAACACTACGACGCAAACGCACCCTTCGGCCAGTCGCGCGTCTCCCCCGGTAGCCTGCCAGGCTGGTTGGGTCTCGCCCTGGTCGGCGTCGCGGTCTGGTTTCTTCCTCGCCAGAATGCCCGCGCAAAAAGGGGCCGTACGCTGCTCCTCCTTTTGGCACTGCCGCTGGCCGGCGGCGGGCAAGCCGCTGAGACGCCCTCGTTGAGTGTCCTGGTAAGACGGTTAGGAAACCCCGAATATGCCGCGCGGACGGCAGATCAGATTTGTAGCCTGGGCCAAGACGCCGTGCCGGCACTCATCAAGCAATCCCAATCGCGTGACATCCTGAAGCAAGGCTGGGCCATCGTCTGCCTGGCGCGGCTCGGCGGAGCGGACGCGATGTCGCAATTGAATCGAATCCAATCCCACAAGACAACGCCGCCGTTAGTGAAATCGTGGGTCTCGGCTGCCCTCGTCAAAGCGGCCCTGGTCGGTGGTGGGTGGGAAGGACTTGCCGATCAACTCGCCAGGCAGCCGACTTTGAGTCGCTCGGTCATTCTTGCCGCTGGGCCGCAGCCCTTGATCCGGATCATGTTGGAGGCGGACAACCAGACCGCTCGCAGGCAAGCAGCCGGATATGTGGCGGCGATGCCGGAGTCGCCTCAACAAACGGCCATCGTCGCGACGGAAGTGGTCAGGGCCGTGAAGTTCGTCCCCGCTTCCGCCGAGTCACCCTGGCACGGCGGTCCATTGTTCATACCCGGAATTCGCTGGGCGCCGGATGATGCCGTGGCGCTGATTGACGATCTCATCCGGTGGCGTCTGTGGGCAGACGAACGAGGAGACACCGCCACGCGCCGGCAGATTGATAACAACTTGCGCAACATTGGCTTGATCCACGCAGCCAGATTCCAACCACCGCCCAGTGACGCAAGCATTGATTGGCTACGGGCCTGGAAGCGAGTTATCGGCGACGAGCCGTTGAGGGCATTGCTCGCCGAGCAACACGTTGAAGGCAAGTATGCCGACCTGCTGGCCGAGTGAATGTCGTCGCGCCCGTTGTGAGTTGGCGTTGACTCGCCAAGAAACAGCGGCGGGTAAGTGGCTGGTGCGCAAACGGGTGTGCCTGCGGGATAAAGGAACGCGTCAATTCACTCTGCGGGCGCTGGTGGAACGACCGGCGGGTTGACGACGTGAACCGCGGCCACGCGAATCTGCCCTGGTGTGCGACGCAGCGTGCTACTTTACCGCCCGAATTTTCCGGCTGGCAATCCGACGACAACGCAAATATCCCAGCAGGCCACCCAACGGGACCGAACCGACCGCCAAGAGGCTCACAACGACGACCACAAAGGGCCCGTCAAAGTGACGAAGCAGTAGCACCAACCCGCCAACCGCTGGAATCGCCAGGCCGCAGCCGAAGGCAAACACGCCGGCAAAACCGAGCAATG
>JAUIHJ010000520.1 GCA_030432015.1 bacterium | reverse complement strand
CCGATCCCGAACGCGCGCTGCACGTCGCGGAAGACGAGGAACCACGCGTCGCCGAGCGCGCGGTCGAAGGAGCCCGGCGCTTCGATCCCCGGCACGACGCCGAGGCTCGCAATAAAATCCCGCTCGACGAGCTCCCAAGACCCGCGATCGCCGCTCGCCACGACGGCGATCAGCGCCGGCAGGCTCAGCAGGACGATCCAGAGCGCAATGTCGACGGCGCGCCGCAGCACGCGATCAGTCGGGGATCCGCGCGACGCAGTCGATCTCGACCCGCGCCCCCTTGGGAAGCGCAGCCGCCTGCACGCACGCGCGCGCGGGTCGCGATTCACCAAAGGCCTCGGCGTAGCGCTCGTTGACCGCCGCGAAGTCCCCGAGATCCGCCAAGAAGACCGTCGTCCGCACCACGTCCCCAAAGCCGCAGCCACCGGCGCGCAGCACCGCCTCGAGGTTGGCGAGAACTTGCTCGAGCTCGGCGAGCGTGCCGCCCTCGACCATCTGCATCGTCTGCGGATCGAGTCCGATCTGCCCCGAACACCACAGCATCGAATCGCAGACGACGGCCTGGCTGTACGGGCCGATCGCGGACGGCGCGGACTCGGTCGCGACGCTGCGCGGATTACTGGAGGGCTTGTCGGTATCGCTCATCGTTGCAGTTTCTCGGTCAGACGTTCGAGGACGATCGGGTGAAGCCGAAGGTGTTGTCCAGCCAGATCATCCGACGAATCGACGACCACCACGCCCAGCTGATCAACCGCATGCGCCACGGCCAGATGATCATTCCGGGCCAGACCCTCTACGTCCTCGAGTGCCAGCCTGCTGCGTATGCAGCCCTCGCTGCGAACGAGGTTCAGTGTGGGTGAATTGTCATTAATCTTTGTAGGCGGTTTGCTTGGCTCTTCCCATTGCCTGGGAATGTGCGGACCGTTCGCCTTGAGCATTGGAGCCGACACGCCAAGTCTCTCCAACAACCTCGGCAGGCAATGTGTTTACAGCCTGGGCCGCATCTTCACCTACGCCACGCTCGGCGCCTGCGCGGGATTCGGCGGTCGCTATCTTCACGATCACGCACCGGCGCTGATCAATATCGCAGCGATCTTGGCGGTGGCAGCCGGCTTGCTACTCCTCTACCAGGGCCTCTTGGCGGCGCGCGTCATCCGTCGTCGCGTCCCCAGCAATCCTCACGCAATCTGTTCCGGCGAGTTTCTCCGCACCTTTCTGCAGTCCCCCGGATTACAGCACGTCTTCCTGGCCGGCCTGTTCACCGGGATGCTGCCGTGCGGGTTGGTTTATGGCTTTCTGGCGCTGGCTGCCGGTTCAGGCGACATGGCGGTCGGCGCCATGATCATGGCCGTGTTTGGAGTGGGCACGGTGCCTCTGATGGTGCTGACCGGTTGCGCCGGTTCGATGCTCAACCTGCCAGCGCGCAAACATCTCTTTCGACTGGCTGCGTGGTGTGTCGTGCTGACCGGAGTCGTTTCGATCGTGCGCGGCGTCGGCTTCCTCGAACTGTTCGGCGGGAGCGGCTGCCCGATGTGCCAATAAACAGCGTGCAAGTCGCCCCGTCGATCAGGGAATTGAAACCTGCTCGCCCCCAAGCCAGCGACACTCGAACGTCGCAGTGTTTGCGTCCAACCATGACGGTTCTCCCGCACTTGGAAAACAACCAAGGTAGGATCGCCAACCAATTCATTCATGCTGGCGAAACGGCTGGAGACGTCGTTTCGATGTCACCCTGATGCGCATCCGCTACGAACTGTCACAGGTTTTGGAGCAGCCACGTCGGCAACTCCCTCATCCGCGTCCGTCGGCGACATCTGCGGATCACAAACACGGCCAGTGGAGAAATCGATGCTCGGAGTCTCCGCGGGAGGCTTGAAGTCGTCGGCAACACCGAAGCACTTCCTGATACATCACGGCACCGCCACGCAGAGGATCTGGGCCTGTTATCGCGTTGCGAATGGTCGGGCATAATGCCAAACTGATCCACGAGCACCCCAGCAACGTGTCATCGTTGGCTGTCCGTTCTGGCTCTTCTTGGCTCATACCGTCGTACGTTCAGAGTTGCCAAAACCCCGCCTCAATTCCACCCTGAAAATAGATGGCGCAGGTACCATGACCAGGGATTTTCATCGCCGGAACGGCGATCTCGGCCCCAGACTCGGCTGCGGCACGGACTGCCGCCTCGATGTCTTCAACGAGCAAGTACGGTCTCGTGACAGGCCTCTCGCCGTCATGCATCGGGGCACGAATCCCGAGCGTTCCACCATCTGCCAATTTAGCGGTTCGAGCACCACCCAAACTCTGGTCAGCAGCGCCGAAGGTTACGCCGTGTATTCCAGAATAAAGCTCGCAAGCGGCCTCGACCTCCTTCGTTACAACTTCAAGATAGTGAATTCGCATCGTATCTCCCTGTTTGGTGTCGCTCTTGATCTTGGTTGTCGCTGCGCCGAGCAAATAGTTGCCCGACTTCGCCGCGCCGGCTTGCGAAATGGTTCGCTGGCCTCGCGGCCGCAATCGGCCATTCTACGACCATGAGATCATTACGGAAGCGGCGGTTGAAGCTTGTCCGGTCCATTGCAATCTCATGTGGCCGGTGCCGCCGACATCACACTTGCCAGAATCGTCGTCCCCGTTGCAAGTTGATTCTCCTGCAAGACTCCCCTTTGCAAGCGGTGGAGGACATTGGTCGGTTCACCTTCGACCCACACGCTGCGACGATTCTCCGTGCCGTTACCCGGTTCCGTTTCGATGATAAACGTTGGGGACGTTCCCGGCTTCCGACGCTGGGCGACGTCTTGAAGCCCAGCAACCGTACGACGACGAGGCATCTCATATTTTGTTACCCCATTCAACAAGAAGTACGCTGGAGGCAGCCGAAGGCGAGGAGCAGGGCTGGACATCAGCGCCGACTGCGCCGAGCCCATCCAAAATCCAATTCGTTCTCCCGCTACGTTTGCCAACACTGTGCCGGGTGGAAGTTCTCGACGGCTGTATCGCTACTCCTGTTCAACTCGAATCTCTTGGTCGTCAGGCGCCAAATCGAGATGCAGGCCGTTCGCCGACGCGTAGGGGCACTCGACATTCTCGCCAAGGCCGTCAGACCATTGTCCAATCGTATGCTCAACGAGTTGATCGAGTTCAGGTCCTGACAGTTGGCGCGGACTGTCGTATTCGGTCACGACAAATAGCTTCCTGGCCGTTGCATCGTAGCGTAAGTCGATAAATCCGCCCTGCAATCCGACCGCGCGAAGTAAGGGAACATCAAGGTAATAGGCAAGCGAGTCCTCTTCTTCGCGCGCAGATGCCACGCCGTGCAACTGAGACAAGACGGCAGGATCCGTGACCGGATCCAAGTTATCGTTGTCGATGGCGAGTCCGACTGTTCCGCTGATGGTTACTTTGACATGCATGATGGGCACAATTGCAAAACAAGGCGAGTGACTGACAACGTTTCACGTACTGAGGAACGACCCTCGCTCGCCGGGCCGCGACGCACAATATGGATTTCACCAAACCGCGCGATCCGCGACCCCGTGCGCAACGGTTTCTTCTGCGACTTCGTTGAGACCACTTGGATTCAATTTAATGTACTGGACGATTCTAGGCTTTGCACCGAGGTTGGGGCGGCTCCCGTGTGGGAGAAGCTGATTCCAGATCACCATGTCACCGGCCGCACCACCAATCGGCTCAGATCCCAGTTCATGAAGGTCCTCCTGTTTCAAAACAAAAATCATCGAGATCATCATTAAAGCCAAACCGGACAGAACATGGAGCCGGAAGCAGCCTTCGTATCTGCGCAGAAGTTACCGGTCGAAACTCGTCCTGCCCGCAATTATTTGTGCCATTGAGTTCTTGGCACAGCTCCACCGCCGAGTACTCGCGAAACGCTTTGAAGAAGCTGGCACGCTTCTTCCAGAATTGACATGCGTGGGGCAGCAAGTGTGAGAGCGTCTTCTCGTCGTGGGCATGGAAGTAGCAGGTTACCTCGTGTCCTCGATAGACAAGTGACACGCCGTAATGCTCGTAAACCTTGTCGAACTTGAGATTTTCAAACGGTGGCGGAAGCTTCATTGTCCATCCAACGATCAGGCATGACTGATTCGGAACGGCTGGCACCCCTGGCCGGCGGTGATAATTTTCTATTAGAAACCGATTCGGACGCCAGCTCCAGTGCATGCGATCGTTCCGTCGCGGTCACCGGCTAAATGACTGAGTGCAATTCCGCGACAATCCGGCACCGGCTCATTCTTCGCCGCCCATTAGTTTCAATTGCGGAAAGACGGCCTGTCGGCGAACAAGGTGCCTGTACCGCTGACGGGATGTGCGCTGCTGAATCGCGCTCGGCCATTTAGTTTACGGTAAATGGCGTGGGTTGCCTTGCCAGATGCCGTGCTCGGAAATCGGCCGGAATCGCAGGGTGGTGAATTCGTGATGGAAGTCTCTGCGGTTACGTTCCTGCATTGCCTCCGCATGTCGGTTCGCGAACGGTCCACTCGAGCGTCCATTGACCATATCGGTCATCGCCTTTTGCGTATTCCAAATGCTAAATGTGGACAACGTCCCCATAGGTCGCATGGCAGCTAGTGCGAGCGTGATGGCAGGATTGTCGCGGACTTGTTCTTCCACAGGCTTGCCCCAGCGAATAAATCGAAGTGCCTGCGATAGTTTGAGACGCGCTAACGTAACAGCAACAACAGGACATTGTTCATCATGGTCGATCGCAACCTCCGGGAGGCCAGCGAGTTCGGAGATAAAACCCCAACGACGCATGAACTCCATTCGGACGTGCCATCCGCTTGAGAGTTCAGCTCCCAGCTTGGAGGTGGCAAGAAAGTCATCGATGGCAGCTTCACTATCCCAATTGGCGAACAGAGCAAGCTGACGCGGATGGTACCGCGCAGGTAGCGCCACAGGGCGGCCTAGTGTCATCGGTATCATGCACTCTGCGTGTATGAGCCCCGGTATGGAATCAGAGCTAAATGACCGAGTGCAATTCGGCGACAATCCGGGACCGGCTCGTTTTTCGCCTCCCATTCGATTCAACTGCGGAAAAAACGCCTGTCGGCGAAAAAGGTGCGTGCCCCGCTGACAGGGTGTGCGCTGCAGAATCACGCCCGGCCGTTTAGGAGCACGCACGAGCGCGCCAAGCGTGGTGAGGATTCCACAATTGGCGAGATGGAAGGAGAAAACGCTCATTACGCCGTACTACCCGCAACAACTGTGCACATGTAACGAGGGGATTGATCTTCCTGCCAGAAGCCGCATAGCCGCATAAGAGATGGTGAGGCGTTGCGGTAGATCTTGCGGGAGAACGTCCCGTGTAACCGTGCGGCGGCGGTGCGCGGGGAGTTTAATTTCCCTGTGCCTGGCGGCTCCGTCTCTGTGCCTGGCGCCTTCTCTGTACCTGGCGGCTCCGCTTTACCCATTTCTTCACGCGAGCGATTACCCGGCCGCCGAACCTCGTAAACAAAGGCCTTGAATATCAGCTCCAACCTCGCGATGCAAAAGCCTTAATGGTCCGCCGCTGAGTGACGTTGATCGCGACGATTGCGACCGGCCCCAGTTTATCCGAGCGTGAGCGCCATGGCGATACACGCGGCAACACCGACAAGTATCGCGCCTCCAACAATGAACGAATCGGCGGTCCAACCAACGGCCACGGTGTTGCGGGCAACGCACGCATGCGGATGGTCAATCGGCAGTGAACCGTAGTCGTCAAGGTCCAGCCACGCCCAGTCAGGCGGAGTGCCATCAGCCGACGTTCGGACCAACCAACATCCGCGGCGGGATTTGTGGTCGGTGCGAAATTCGTAGAAGATCGGAAAGATTCGCAGGCCGGTAAACGGCGAGTTCACGAGGCGGCTTACTTGGCGGTATTCCAGCACATTACCGCCCCACGATTCAATCGCCGCGTGGATACCGGCAGGTTCAGTCTTTCCGCGTTTGTGCTTCGCGTATAGGTCGAGCAGTTCCAGCATGATCGATCAGTTCCTTGCGGCGAACGCCTGCCGTAACCGGGCCGCCGTGATTGATGCTCCACTTGAAAAACGCGTCAACGGCGGCTCCACATTCACGCCATTGTTCTGTCGTCATGGCGAAA
>JAUIHJ010000519.1 GCA_030432015.1 bacterium | reverse complement strand
TGCGACCAAGGCCAGCTTTAGTTTGTCGTGAGGCTTTGCCAGCTTCAGCACGTGCAGAATGGCTGCCGCATTGCTGGCATTGACGATGAGCGGGCGTTTGCCCGCGACGATGTCGCTCCACAGCGTCTTTTCGTCGCTGGACAGGCGGCTCGACGCGTTGCTGGTCGTTGCACGGCTGGACGAAGACGTTGGCTTGGCGGCCGTTGATGCCAGGCCGTTCCGCAGGACGCCCAGACTGCTCGACGTATTGGTCACGGAGACAAAGACGAACCCTTCGCCATTGACGACCAACTGGGACGGCTCGTCGACCATCATTCTGGCAAGCGTGGATTGGCCGTATCCGCCGCTGACCAGGTTCACGAAGCCAATTCCCGATCGCGCGAGAGGCCGAAACTTGGCGGCAAAAGGATCAAAGCCGTCAACAATGCGAAGGAATTTCGGCGCTGACGTGCTGCGCGAAGAGCGAACCGTGTAGGTTCGCCCGTTGATCACGATCGTACGCACCGCTGCCGCACTGCCGCTTGAAGCAACATTGACGACGTGGTACGGGTCCACCAGTCCGGGCAAAATCGTCTTGCCCCGTACATCGATCACGCGGGCATTCTCGGGAATTGTGACATCGCTGCCGACCGCCTGAATCTTGCTGCCTTGAAGAACAACAACACCATTTTCAAGGCGTCCGGCTTCACCTCCCGTTTCGATCGTCGCTCCCCGCAGGGCCACGACAGGCTCGACCGCAGCATCCACATTGCCGGCGCAAAGAAACATGGCCAACGTCATCACGCCCCACGGAATATGCTGAGTTTTACGATCGATCACGAGTGTCTCGTTCTGCGGCGGTTTACCAGTTCAGCGGTCATCGCTTATTTGTCATCTACGATCGGATGGTGCCTGGGTTGACGTCAGAAACGTCGGCGATCAACGGTGATGTCGTACACGATTTTGCCATCAATCATCACCAACGCCACGTAGTTGCGCGGATCCAGAATCGACCCTGTCGAAATCACCAGGTCGGCGTCCTTGCCTTTTTCCAGCGAGCCGACTCGCTGGTCAATCATGAGCGCTTTGGCCGGCTCGATCGTGAGCCCGCGGATTGCGCGTTCTTCGGTCCAGCCGTAACGTACGGCCATGGTTGCCTGAAAGAATAGCTCCTCCTGCGGAATCACCGGGGCGTCCGTGTTGATTCCCAACTGTTCGACGCCCCGCTTGTAGTACTCTGCCACGATCCCCGCGATCTGCCCGGTCTCTGGTTCGAGGCGAAAGCCCCGCGGGCCGGCCATGACCGGAATGTCGCGTTTGATAATCTCTGCCGACAGTTTGTAGCTATCGAATGTGCCATGATCGATGACCACGCGGAGGTTCATTTCATCATGCAAAATACGCAGCGTCGACTGGATGACCTGGTAGGCCTGCGTATGCACAACGACCGGGATTTCACGACGGAAAAGCGGTTTGAAATATTCAAGCCGCAAGTTAACTTCCGGCTTCTTGTCGCGCGCACCCGATTCAAAATCATCCCACTCCCGGGTGTACAACATTCCGGCACGCAGCTGTTCGCGAATCACATGGTTCATTCCCATGCGTCCCGATCCGACTTCGCCGCTGCTGCGTTCGGGATTCCCAGACTGGGCGATCTTCAGCACGCCCGGTGCACGAATCAGAACCTCATCCAGTGTCCCCGGTCCCGTCTTCATGAGTGCACCCCAGCCGCCCATGTTGGTGCCGCTGCCAGGGATGTAACAGACGGTGGTGACGCCGCCGGCAACAGCCACCTTCAGTCGATCGTTGTGCGGGATGATCTGATCCCACACGCGCAGCTCGGGATTGGTTTGGTAGACCATTTCGTTGATATCGCTCATCGACCCGCCGACATGACTGTGGGCGTCGATCATTCCCGGCATGACGAATTTGTCGCTATGGTCGAGCACCGTGTGGTCGTCTGGGATCTTGATTTCAGATGCCGGTCCGACGGCGGAAATGCGACCGTCGGCGACCAGGATGACGCCGTTAATGATGGGATCCCCAGCACAGGTGATGACCTTTCCGGCGCGAATCGCAAACCGCTGCGGCGGCTGCTGGGATTCTTGCAAGGTTGGCTCGGCCGCCACGACAGGCGACAGTGCAAGCGCCATCAACGCGAATGTGATGCAGCGCAGCGCCGCCGCGGGACGGTTCAATTCTCGTGCGGTTCCCGCTGGTTGGGACGTCGGCGTGCGAGCGCAGGCCGAGCGTGGCTGCCCTTGTGGAAGCTGCTCGCATTTTTCGTATCGATGGATCACCGATCTTGCTCCTCCTCATAAACCCAGTGACCGTCAATCATCACGGCAAGGACGCGGCTTGACAATTCAAAGGGCGGGCCGCTCAGGACGACCAGGTCGGCATCTTTGCCAACAGCGATCGATCCGAGCTGTTTGTCCAGCGAAAGCAGTTTCGCGGCACCAGCGGAGAGGCCGGTCAACGCATCGTTTGCCGACAACCCCTTGCTCACCGAAAAGGTCACCGCCAGGGGGAGCGAGGCGACTCCCGTTGTGGCCTGCGATTGAAAGGCAAACGGAATCTGACGGCTCGCCAGAAACTGCGGAAGATTCACCAACTGGTGATCGACCGTGCGGACCAACGTGGGGCCGGCAGCGACCGCGATGTCCTTGCCGGCCAATAAATCAGCCACACGGATTGCATCCTGGGCTCCCGCCAGGATGACCCGCAACCCAAATTCGTCTCGCAACAGCTTGACCGCCTCGCGGAGTTCGTTGGTCTGATTCGCCTCGACCAACGCCGGGATGTCACGGCCAAACAACGCACGATACGGCTCCATGCTGGCCGAGGCCTTCGGCTTGGTGGGCTCTTTGGGTTTGGTCGGTTCCTTGAGTTCGCTGGTCGCGGATTTCGACGCGTCGTCTGGCTTCTTCGCAGTTTCCTTCTGATCGGCGTCGGTCGCGTCCGAGTCCTTGGCTTCCCCTGCCGTGCCTTTGTCTGGCTTGTCGGAATCGTCGGGCGGCGTCTCTTTCTTCTTGGGGTCGTCCTTGTCTTTGTCCTGCTTGTCTTGCTTCTTCTTTTCGTCTTCTGCCTTCTCTGCTGCCGCTTTCTTGGCTGCGTTGTATTTCGCTAATGCCGCCTCGTAGTCTTTTTTCTGTTGCTGGTATTCTTTGAGTTGTGTGTCGTAGCGGTTCCAGGCGTCGGCGTAGGCTTTGGCCGCGGTGAGCGTGCGTTTGAGCGCCGGGAGGGTGCTGGTCAAGTTGCCGCCGACTTCGAAACGCAACGCGGCGGGATCTTTGAGAACACGCAGCGTGTCCCCTAACTTGAACGCAACCAGCGGCGTTGGTGATCCGCTTGTCGAGCCAAACAGGACCGTTGTCACGCCACCTCGGCGTGCCACGGCGACGGCCGGATCGCCAGAATAAAGCTGCTCACCCAGTTTCGTCTGCAAGGAAATCGTGCCGCTGAGCGGTCCACCGATACCGAGCCCGGTGTGCAGGTCGATGAAACCAGGGACGATCGTGCCGTCAGGGAAGTGCCGCACATCGGCATCCAGCGGTGCAGAGACATCACGTCCCACGCCGCTGATCCGGTTGCCCTGGACCAGTACCGCTCCGTTGGTGATTTCCTGCCCGCTGCCGTCGTAAAGGTTGGCGGCGCGAACGAGCGTCGTTTTCTTCGAAGTGTCGCGGCGATAACGCCGCTGCCCCTCGACGTAGGTCGCCAGGACGTGGGTTTTCGTATGAAACGGGCGGCCACTGAGAACGACGAAATCGGCATCTTTGCCCTGATCCAGCGTTCCGACTCGATCGTCAACCCCCAGCATTTCGGAAGGCCATTGCGTCACCATGCGGAGGACGTCGCGTTCGGATAAACCACCTTGTTGAAAGAGCCCGGCGAGAAACAGGATCTCGTGCAGGTCGCTGTCTGCCGCCGCATGGATTGCGACTCGCATCCCCGAATCGACTAATGTGCGTGCGTTTTCCCAGGGCAGAGCAGGCGCTGGCTCGTCCGAAACCGGTGAATTGCGTATCTGGCCGGGGCGGATATCCGCGTTAAGAATCACGCCGCGGACAAGTGGGCCCATCCCGGCGGGCCGCTTTCGCAGCGGACTCAATTCGACCGGATCGACCAACAGGATCTTCAGGCCAAACTGCCTGGCCATGGCCAGGGCCGAACGGACCTCCGCGCCGGTCGACGCAGTGATGCGCACTGTGCGTTGATTTTCGCGGTATTGGGAAATGGTCCCCAGCACCGCATCCTGTTCGACATGGTCGCTGCTACCGGCGCCATGTGCCTCGGCGGCTTGAAAAATTGCCCGCAGCGCGGCAACCGCGGAGGCCAGACTCCGACCCAGTTGGCGCTGGGAAGGCTCAAGTGGTCGGTCGACGGAAACCGCACCGACCGGCGGCTCATAAACCGTGGGCGGGTTTCGTGACGCGGCGCTGAGCAGCACGCGTAGACTCTCTGAGGGTGCCAATGTCCGCCGGTCGATCGACTCGCCAGAAAGTTTGACGACCGCCCCCTGCCCGGGCAGCAGACGATTGCTTCCCGGTGAGATCTGGACGGTGGTTACGCCTCCGGCCAGCAGATGATCGAAGTCGGCAAAAAAGTCGAAGCCGTCAATTGCCAGATGCTCGGGCGCGATCGTTTCGACGCCGTCGCCACTGCCAACGGCAAGCTTCGTCTCAGCGATGACCAGACCTGGAATGATCACCGCCTCGCCGAGTTGGTGGATTTGAGCATTCGCAGGAATCTTCATGTCCTGGCGTCGACCGACCTTGATCACTTTGCCCTGGCTAACCAGGAGCACACCATCGTCAACGACCTGCTCGTCGCCGGTCCAGATCTGGCCAGCGAAATAGGCTTCGACGGGTTCGGCACGCACACGCGGGGCCGCGACCGACCAGATCAACAGCGCCAGGCACCAGATAGCAGTGCGCGTTCTTGCATTGCGAGGTTTACGATTCATGGGTTGTCTTCTGGTTGCTGGCTCCCGGGAGTCTAATTCCACGACATCATTCGGCCTGAGGGGCCAGCAGCCCTTGCAGCTTGGTATCGTTGTCACGCTCGTACACAACTTTGCCACCCACGATCGTTGTTTCCACCCAGGTCGTCAGTTTGAGTGGTGGGCCACTAAGGATCACCAGATCGGCATCTTTGCCGGGTTCGATCGAACCAACAAACTCGTCCACGCCGAGGATTTCAGCCGGCCGGAGTGTGATGGATTTCAATGCATCGTCCATCGGCAGGCCGTATTTGACCGCCGTCGCCGCCTGGTACCACAGGTAGCGGCTACCGAGCGTCGAAACGCTGGTATCATTGATTTCGAAGGTGAGCGGGATCTTCTGCTGGTGATAGATCTGGGGCACCACGATCTTCTCGTCGTCACCCGTCCGCGGGTCAGTTTTCCAGAATACGAGGGTGTCTGACAGGATGACGGGAAGTTTGCTGGCTGCAATCTGCTCCGCGGCGCGATAGCATTCTGGCCCCAGCACGAGACGCGTCTTGAGCTTGTATTGCTTGGTCAGGTTGAGCGCCTGCACGACGTCCATCGCGTTTTCGCAGTAGATGAAGGCGGACATTTCGCCACGCAGCAGGGCCGTCATCGCTGCCAATTGTTCGTCTGCGCTGGAGGGGACGCTTGTCGTCGAGGTCGCCGACGCGGCGGGCGTGGAATCGTCCGTCGGCTTCTCCGTTTCTTTCTTGGCGGCTGCGTCCTGCTCCTTTTCTTTCTCACGATCATCCTTCGTGATAGCGCGGCGCGCCTTCTCAAACTCCTTGCGGAGGTTGGCCAGGTGGCTCATCCGACTGGCGCCGGAACTTGGGCTCAACGAGATCTTAAGGCCCGCATGGCGTTTGAGGATCATGTCGTCGACATAGCGGCCGGCGGTCTTGATGACAGCGGCCTGGCCGCCGATCATGGTACTGTTGCCAGGTACGACGGCCGCCGTCGTAACGCCATTCCGTCGCGACTCTTCAAAGTAGGTCCGGCTGGGGTCAATCGAATCGATCACCGACAGGAAGGGCACGTTCTGGTTGCGTTCGTTGGCCTGCGACATCGCGCTGGGATTGTGCACGTCGACAAACCCGGGCATGACGGTCTTCCCAGTCGCATCGATCACCTTGGCGTCG
>JAUIHJ010000518.1 GCA_030432015.1 bacterium | reverse complement strand
GTGACGCCGGTCATGTGCCTCGACCAGGGCCAAACTCAGGCTGAGGTAGACTTTATCGCGGACGCTCTCCGCCAGGTGGCCCCACGACAGCCGGTGCCCCTTATCGTCAGAGACCCAGACGTGCTTGCCATGCGAGACTTCAATGTGTTGAAACTCATTGCCCGAGATCCGCCGTAGGTAGCCGGTCGCGGCCCGCAGGATTTCGGACTCTCCACCACCTTCCTGGAGCATCCGAATCTGGCGTTGTGTCTCCGTGACGGATTCGAGCAGCGTCTCGCGGCGTTCGAATTCGCCCAGCAGACGCTCGATCTGCTGCAGTTCCTCTTGGTCTTTTTCGAGCCGTGCAGCCAAATCACTGACGAGTCCAGCGAGGCGTCGTTGTGAGGTCGCCACGTCGATTTCGTGCTGTCGCGCTTGCTGCGTTACGGCGTCGAAGCGCTGCCGGAGCTCGGCCTCTTTCGCGTCAAGCTCCTCAAGTTGCTGTCGCAGGTCAGCAATGACCACCGTCGAGCGTGGCGTGATCCGACCCTCGGACGCCAGCGCATCCCGCTCCTCTTCGAGATGACGCAACGAGAGTTGCAATTCTGCTTGCGTGCGTGTCAGTTGCCGCCGCTCACAGTCGCAATGGGTTGTCAGCTTTTGCTTCTGACCGAGAAGCTCAGCGCGAATACGAACCAGACGCTCCCGCAGAACACGCATCTTGGACGCACCCGCCACCTGTTCCCAGGGCTGAATGCCGACCGCGTCAGGCGTGGCATTCGCTTCGAGCTCACGGAGATAGTCGTCCAAGGCTAACAGCCCGGACTCAATATCATCGGCCGGGGGAGTCGCATGCTGGTGGTTTGCAGTCTGTTTTCCGAGCGACTCATGGCGGTGCGCCAGGTCGCTCAGGACGAGCTTCCAGCGCTGAATTTGCGCCTCCAGGGCATGGACGTCAGTGTCATCGATTTGCTGATTGGCCGCGGTGGTTTCGGCGCTGGCGAGTTGAACGCGGCAGGCCTGACGTGTCTTGGCAAGTTCATCCAGAGACTTGCGCAACGCCTGCAATTCCTGGCGCGATCCGTCCAACTGTTGTTGTCGCGCGTCGACCTCGCTCTGCGCCTGAGACCGCTCGTTGTTGCACCTGGCCATTTCCAATTCAAGCCGCATCACATCGTCGAGCAATTCGCGGCGCCGACTCTGTAGTCTTTCGATTGACTGATCGACGATGTTCAACGCCGCCAGGGTCGACTCCAGGGTCGCCAAACGCTGCCTCAATTCTTGCAACTTGACTGTATCGATCGGCTTGGCAACGACACTGAAACCGCAGTGGGCTGCCTCCTCCAGCAGTCCGGTCACATCGGGGCGATGCGAGTAATCGACGGCGAAGAGGCGAGTATACAGCTCGGCGGAGATGCCCCGCAGCATTTCGGACAAGACCTCGCCGCTCCCCGACTGCCTGCCGTCCAAAAATTCGACGCGGTCGCTAGCCTTGCCATCGTCATGGCGACGAATCGTGTATTGGTGATGGCCCCGCGCCCAGGTGATGGCACCGCCGAATTCTGAGGAATGGATCGTAGGCAGATCCTGAGAACGTGTCGATTCGTCGAAGCCGTACAGGACCGCGGTGGCAAATTTCAGCAAGGTCGTCTTGCCGGTTCCGGGACCACCGTAGATGACCGTTACGCCGTCGGTAAGATTCTCGATCGCCAGGTTTTGGACGGCTCCAAACCGGTCAATCTGCAGATTCTGGATGAACACAAATGAACTCCTTTTATTTGCCACCCTCGGTTGTCGCGGCATCCTTCCTTGGATCCGCCTCCGTCTTTGAATTCAGGTGGGGGAAAATACCAAATCTGCCAGGAATCACCTATGCCGAATCGCTTTCTGCCAAACAGGACCTGGTTCTTGACGCTGCCTGGTAGTTTGCCAAAACTAGGGAGACGGGGCGCAAGTGCTATCGCGTTCTGCCAGCACGAGCCTGTATCATTGCTACGTCCATGACCGGCGCACTCTGCGCCGGTCGAGACAATCCGTCATCCCCTCTGTCATTCGAGTCTGCAATGCCGATCAATATCCTCTGTCCCGGCTGCAAGAAGCGGTTTTCGGTCAACGAAAAGTTTGCAGGCAAGAAGGGCCCCTGCCCGAAGTGCAAGACGGTCATCGAGATCCCCGAACTGGAGGATGAGATCGTCATTCACGCGCCCGAGTCCGCGGGTCCCAAGGACTCCAAGGGCCGAGCGATTATCAACCCGATCAAACGCAAAGAAACGTCGATTTCGCGGCTTGGGGCGATCGGGATCGGTGTCTTTGTGATCGCCGTGTTTGGAATCGCGTTCAGCCTCCGTGCGTACGAAGGCGACGTCCCGATGCTCATCAAGGCCTTGGGCGCGATAACGCTCGCGCCGCCATTGGTGTTCGCAGGGTACAGCTTCCTTCGCGACGCAGAGCTCGAGCCGTATCGAGGCAAGGAGCTGCTTATTCGCGTGCTCGCCTGCTCTGCTGTCTATGCCATCCTGTGGGGCGTATTCGTCATTATTCCATCCGTTTTGGAAATAGAATTCACACCCACCCAGTTGTTGATTGTCACCGTGCCATTCGTGCTGGCCGGCGCGTTTGGTGCCTTTGCCAGTTTTGATTTGGAATATCTCAATGGCGTCATGCACTACGGTCTGTATTTGGCCGTGACCGTTCTGATGCGTGTGGTGGCGGGCATGGACGCGTTCTAGCGTGTTCCCTGTCACGTCTGCGGCGTCTCACCATCCGCAGCTTCACGGAAGAAAAACAGGGGAACGCTGGTCTTGGCGCAAAACAACACGATTGGCGAGATTCCAGAAGTCGCAGAGCTCGACGCGCGAGGGCAGTTGATCCGCATTCCTCCCGAGCTGGATGTACCGCTGACGCCGCGCGTCAAACAGATCATCGACACCGCCGAATTCCGTCGTCTGGCACGGATCAGTCAACTCGGACTGGTCTCGCTCGTTTACCCCGCGGCCCATCACTCGCGATTCGAACACTCGTTGGGTGTTTATCGCATGGCCCTGATGTACTTGAAGCGACTTTCCTACGACGAGCGGTTCGCCGCCGCCGTGACACGACACGACGCGGAAGTGTTTTTGGTCGCGGCCCTGGTGCACGATTTAGGGCACTGGCCGTTTTGCCATCCGATTGAAGATATTCAATTGCCGGGAGTCCCAGAGCACGAGCTGTTCGCCAATAGCTTCTTGCTCGAAGGCGAAATCGCCGACACACTACGGGACGATTGGAATATTCAGCCGCGCGAGGTCGTGGCACTGCTCTCCGAGAAGCCCCGTGATCGTGCGGCACATATCTTGCACGGGATGCTATCCGGCCCGATCGACATCGACAAGATGGACTACCTGTCGCGCGACAGCTTGCACGCCGGCGTCCCTTACGGACAGAATTTCGACCAGCAACGGCTGATTGGGAGCCTGTGCCTGAATCAAGCCGGCAATGGACTGGCAATCACAAACAAGGGAAAGACCGCCGCAGAGATGATGGTGTTCGCCCGTTATGTGATGTTTAGCGAAGTTTATTGGCATCATGCCGTGCGAGCAGCAACGGCACAGCTACAGCGGGCCTTCTACACGCTACACGGAGAGCTCGACCTCGACGCCCTGTTTCGGCTGGGTGAACACGAGATGATCGACGCGTTGCTGGCAGCCGCTGGCAACGGACCAGCCTCCGACCTGTTGCGCGGGCTGTTCGGCCCCACTCGCCAACTGTACAAGCGGGCGATCGAATGCAGCATCTTCCAGAACCGGGAGCTTTACGAACAACTCGCACGGCGCCCCTATCCGTGGTTGGCCGCCTGCTCCGAACAACTCGCCGAGCTCATCAGCCATCGGGTCGCCCGCCGCGTTGCGCCGCACGAAGTGCTCTTCGATGCCCCGCCGGTGCAACTGGAAGTTGAATTCAATGTCGACGTCTATTTTCCCAGCGAGGATTGCTATCGTACGCTGGGAGAGATTTCACCCGTGGTCCGGACCTTGGCGCGCAAGCAATTTGACGACTATGTCAAACGCGTCCGTGTGTACGTCCATCCGCAATTGCTGGACGACCTGACCGACCTGGGCGAACTAGCAGAATTGCTCACTGAAACCGTCCGGCGGATGGACTGATCAGCCGATCGATGCGAGCACCTGGCCTGTGGTCACCTGGTCGCCAGTGGTGACCAGGATCTCGGCAATGGTCCCGCCGGCAGGCGAATTGATGTGGACTTCCATCTTCATCGCTTCCAAGACCAAGACCGCGTCGCCTTCCTGGACCGCGTCACCTGGTGCGACCAGCAAACGAAGTACGACGCCAGGCATTTCCGCCTTGATGGGTGATGTTTTGCCCGCGGGAGGCGCCGTGGCGCCTCCGCCGGCGTCATCCTGCTTCAGTCCCACCTGATACGCGACGCCGTTGACCGTGGCCTGATCGCCATCAATGGCCAGGCGATAGTCACGGCCATTAACGGAGACGACATATTTGCCGGAATCCGTGCCGGCCGCGGGAGCCTGGTCGGCTGACTTGTCGACCAATCGAACGCCAACTTTGGCTTCTCCCTTGAGAAACGCAATCCCCTTCTCTTTACAGGCCGCGGCAATAAAAATATTCTCGTCGGTCTCTGGGAGACCGGCGGCCTGGAGCGCCTGCTTGGCGGGCGCGACCCCCTTGTTAGGGTCTTCGTTGTTGATGTCCAGCGGCGCCCGCGTCGTGCGTTCAAGGCCGAGCTGTTCGGAGGCGATCTGGACGATCTCCGGATCCGGCGGTACGGGCGTTTTCCCAAAATACCCCAGCACCATCTTGCCGTACGGTTCAGCAATCTTCTTCCATGGGCCAAACATGACGTTATTCAAGGCCTGCTGCACATAAAACTGCGAGACGGGCGTGACCGAGGTTCCGAATCCGCCGCGCCGCACCACGTCGCTCATCGCCTTAATCAGCTCCGGATACTTGTCCATGATGCCGTTGTCCCGCATCATTTGCGTATTCGCCGTCAGCGCGCCGCCGGGCATCGGGCTCCAGGGGATGAGCGGCTCGACAGCCACGGCTTCCGGCGGCAGGAAGTAGTCCGCCATGCAGTCCTTAAAGACTTCCTCCGCCTCACGGACCCGCTCGATATCAACGTCCAGCGTATATTCCGAGCCGCGCAGGGCATGCCACATCACCAGGACATCGGGCTGACAGGTTCCACCGGAACAGGGCGCCAGGGACAGGTCAATCGCATTGGCACCCGCATCGAGTGCCGCCTTGTACGCCAGGACCGACGTCCCCGCCGTCTCATGGGTGTGGAAGTGGATAAAGGCATCCCCAGGCAAGATCGCGCGTGCCCGCTTGATCGTCTCGTAGACTGTCGACGGGACCGACGTCCCCGAAGCATCCTTAAAGCAAACCGCGTCGAATGGAATCCCTGCATCCAGGATCTTCTGCAGCGTGGCAACATAGAAATCCGGATCGTGCGCGCCGGCGCAGCCCGGCGGAAGCTCCATCAAGGTCACACAAACCTGGTGCTTCAAGCCGGCGTCGACGATGCACTGGCCGCTATAGATCAAATTGTCGACGTCATTCAGCGCGTCGAAATTGCGGATCGTGGTGATGCCGTGTTTCTTGAAGAGCTCGGCGTGCAATTTGATAATGTCGCTGGGTTGCGATTCCAGGCCGACCACATTGACGCCACGTGCCAGTGTTTGCAGGTTCGCGTCCGGTCCAGCCGTGGCGCGAAACTGGTCCATCATGCTGAACGCGTCTTCATTGCAGTAGAAATACAGGGATTGGAAGCGTGCGCCCCCACCCGCTTCGAAATAGTTGATCCCGGCGTCCCGCGCCGCTTCAAGTGCGGGCAGGAAGTCCTTGGTAAATACGCGTGCTCCGAAGACCGATTGAAATCCATCCCGAAAGGCCGTGCACATGAACTGAATTTTCTTTGCCACGTCAGCACCTATTTTGACGGCGAATATGCCGTTGATCTAATTTGCCAATACCGACCACAGCACACCCGCAGCGACCGCCGAACCGATCACGCCGGCAACATTGGGCGCCATAGCGTGCATCAGCAGGAAATTGTGTGGATCTTCCTGCTGGCCCACCATCTGCACCACGCGAGCGGAATCTGGAACGGCCGAAACA
>JAUIHJ010000517.1 GCA_030432015.1 bacterium | reverse complement strand
GTCTCCGACCTCGTCGGAAGCGATGACCGAAGGTCTCCCCGAAACCGGTGCGCGGCGCCGAGTGGAGACCTGCGGTCGGGCGAATGCGAGGTCGGAGACCTGCGCATAACAAGGAACCTGCGCATAACGAACGTCGGAGACCTGCGCATAACAAGGAACCTGCGCATAACAACCGTCGGAGACCGGCACATAGCAAGAGACCTGCGCATAACAACCAGCCGGGGTATCAACGGCGAGACGTCCGCGTAACCTCTTGCCCGGCCGATTGTGTGCCACTGGGCTGATGTCGAGCTGATGGTCTACAATCACCATCAAACACCGGCGTTACGCCACGTCGCGCCGATCGCCAGCAAATCGCCAGCGAATCACCAACCGTTCGACAGTCGGAATCAACCCCAAGGCGAATATCAGGAAGCGTTCCATGAAAAGCACCAGCCGCGGTCGCCGACTGAGGACACATCGCCGTGGGAGGCGGATCGGAGTTGGACTTGGTCTCGAGCAACTTGAGGATCGCAGGGTGCTGGCGGGTGTGACCATCATCTCGCACGGTCAAAATTCCGGGACTGACGGATGGGTTACCGGCATGGCCGACGCACTTGCCGCGCGCGTCGGGGAGCCCGCCGTCACACCGCAATACACGATGGTAATGGGTTGCGAAGCCTACCGCCCAGATCGCCCGGGCGTCTGCCGGGAAGATGGCGTCATCGTACAAGAAGTTTCCCCGGAAACGCGGTTCCCAACATCGTCGTGGGACACCACCCCGACTGGCGAGGCGGTGATCAAGATCGATTGGTCAGCGCTCACACCGTCCGTTCTGACTGGCTACCCCACGACCGATGCCGTGGCCACGGCGGTGGCGGACTATCTCCTGGAGAATACGGTCGGCGGCGTGCTGGTTCCAGAACTCCCGATCCATCTTATCGGCCACAGTCGCGGAGCATCGCTGATCACGGTCTTGGCACGACAACTCGGCGAACGCGGAATCTGGGTCGACCAAGCCACAACGCTTGATCCCAATAACGCCGTTCGCATTTTACAAAACTCTGGGACCGTCGATTTCCAGCCGACCTCGTTCGAAAACGTTCGCTTTGCGGACAACTACTGGCGGGCGGGCGGCAACGGGCTCCCCAGCGGAATCTCGGTGTTCGGCGCCCACGACCTGCGACTGGACGACAACGCGTTACGCAACGCTGGGCCCGGCGAGGGCTACAGTTCGTCGCACTCCAACGTCCACCTGTGGTACCACGGCACGATCGATGATCAGGGGACGATCGACAACGGCGACGTCGACCCCGTTGCCCCACCCGGTGCCTGGTACGCCGGCACCGATAGCGACGGCGATGCACGCGGCCCTCGCGATGCGGTCGGTTACCATTTCAGTCGCCTCGCCGCAGGACCTCGACCCGCCGCGGGACTCGCCCAACCGACGACTCGCAACTCAGTCACCCGCTCCGGCAGCCAATGGTCCAACCTCGACGCGGCCTTGATGATCGGTGGCGGCACCGTGGTGGAACAGGGGACCACGGTACCCCTCACCTATCATTACCAATCGACGGCAGCCGCCACGATTCGCTTCGGTTTTGACAACGACCGGAACCCGTATAACGGTGGTCAGGTGCAGATCCTTTCGACGCTCAAGCCGGCAACGTCAGCGGGCAGCGGATTCGATGCCGGCAGTTCGGCAACGCAGGATCTTGCGACCGAGATGCTTTCCGTTGGTCAATATTATCCCTACGCCAGCATTTCCAACAGCGATCACGTCCGGTACGTCTACGCGCACGACGTTCTGGAGATCATTGACGCGGAAGGTCGCTTCGTTGTCAATTCGACCGGCGACGCGAGTGACATCGACCTTGACGACGACCGCTGCGACACGGGTGCGACGGTGGCTGGCGGTCCGGAGTGTACACTCCGCGCGGCGCTGCAACAGGCCGCGGCGACGGCGAACATTTTTCCGGAGCCCGATCAGATCCACTTCGCGATCCCGGGTGCAGGACCGCACACGATCTCGCCAGCCAGTGCGTTACCAGGCATTGTCGACGCCGTGATGATCGACGGCACGACGCAGCCGGGTTACGCCGGCACGCCCCTGATTGAAATTGACGGCACGTACGCGGGCATGGACGTCAACGGATTAACGATCACAGCTGGCGACAGCACGGTCCAGGGCCTGGCAATCAACCGCTTTTCCGGCAGCGGAATTCTCCTGGCGACGGAGGCCGGCAATACGATCCAGGCTAACATGATCGGCACCAATCCCGCCGGGAACGTCGACCTGGGTAACGGCGCCCACGGCATCGTGATGTTCAACTCGGCGAACAACCTCGTCGGCGGCGCGGCGGCGAACCAGGCGAACGTAATTTCTGGGAACGGCGGCCACGGCGTCTTTCTTTCCCAAAGCGGCTCGACAAACAATGCCATCCGGGGCAACCTGATCGGGGTTGGTGTCGATGGCGACACGCCGTTGGGTAACGGCGGATCGGGAGTTCGAATCGACCAAAGTGCCCGGAATAACCTGATCGGAAGTCCAGGAAACGTGATCTCCAGCAACTCGGCGTCTGGGGTGTCGATTTCCGGCGCCAGCACGAGTGGCAATTCGGTTGTCGGAAATTGGATTGGCACGAACATCCATGGTTTGCAGGATCGCGGAAACGGTGGCAATGGCGTGGAGATTGCCGAGGCCGCCGATAACAGCATCGGTATGATCGGTGGCGGCAACGTTATCTCAGGCAACTCCGTCGGTGGGGTCCTGATCAGCGGTCCGACGGCCGGCGGCAACGTGGTCCAGGCGAATGTCATCGGCCTCGACATCACAGGAAATGCTGCCCTGCCCAACGATCTGATCGGACTGACGGTTCTCGATGCCCCGAACAACATGCTGGGCGGCGTCTCCCCCGGCGCCGGCAACGTCATCTCAGGAAACCGCCAAGACGGAATATTCATCTTTGGCGCGCATGCGTCAGGGAATCAGGTCGCAGGCAACTTTATCGGGACCAGCAGCGCAGGCACGGCCGCGATTGGCAACGGTCAATTCGGCATCGTGATTCGCGAAGCGCCGAACAACACCGTCGGTGGCGTTGATGCGGATGCCGGCAACGTCGTCTCAGGAAACGGCGAGGCGGGCGTGGCGATCCTCAACGCGACGGCGACCGGCAACGCCATTGTCGGCAACCTGATTGGCACCGATGCGACAGGGACCTCTGACGTCGGAAACGCCAACACCGGGGTCCTGATTTGGAAGGCGCCCGGGAACCGCGTGGGTGGTTTGCTGGCGGCCGAGCGGAATGTGATTTCTGGAAATGACCTGTTCGGCGTTCGCATCGCGTCGTTCCTTGCCAGTGGCAATATGGTGCAGGGCAACTTCATTGGCACCGACGTCACCGGTGCGGCCCCGCTTCCCAACTCCGACTCCGGTGTCCATTTGGCGAACGCCCAGAACAGCACCATTGGCGGCACCGCGATTGGCGCGCGGAACATTATCTCTGCCAACGGAAATCATGGCGTGGTGTTGACGGGCGCGGGCGTCGTTGGCAATCAGGTTCTGGGGAATTTTATCGGGGTCGACGTATCGGGCACGGTCGGCCTGGGAAATTCACGAGTCGGCGTGCGTCTGGGGGCGGGGGCACGGAATAACACCATTGGTGGCGGATTGGCTGGAGCCGGTAATGTCATCTCTGCCAACGGCACCGATGGCGTCGTGTTGGCGGACGCCGGAACCACCGGAAACCTCGTTGCCGGAAACCGCATCGGCACGGATCCGACGGGCAACTTCGTGATGGGAAACGGCAACAGCGGAATCTCCATTCTCGACGCGGATCATAACACCATTGGCGGCATCGCTGCGGCCGAACGAAACCAGGTTTCCGCGAATGGTTTGTTCGGCATCGTGATTTCGGGACCTGCGGCGACCGGCAATCAAGTGCAGGGCAACGCCATTGGCACCGACGCGACCGGCACGCTGGATCTGGGCAATGCGAGCACGGGGGTCTACATCGCGGCGTCGGGAAACACGCTGGGCGGGGTCGCGTCGGGTGCGGGGAACCTGATTTCCGGAAACGACTTTCTGGGTGTCCGAATCGTCGGCACCACGGCGGCCGGCAACGAGGTGTTGGGCAACCTGATCGGCACGCAAATCGATGGCACCTCTCCGTTAGGCAATACCGACCATGGTATTTGGATCGACAACGGGCAACATAATGCGATCGGTGGCACGACGATGGGTGCCGGCAATGTGATCGCCCACCAGTCCCGTCACGGTGTCGTGGTCACCGGTAACGCAACGGAAAACGCGATTCTGGGCAACGCGATTTTTGCGAACGGGGGCCTGGGAATCGACCTGAACCTGGATGGTGTCACAATGAATGACAGGCCGCCAGGCGATGAAGATAACGATGTCGGGCCGAACCAGCTGCAAAATTTTCCTCTGCCAACGTCGGCCGTGTTGGACGGCGACCTGATCATCGACTATTCCGTCCCCTCGTCGGTTGTGAATTCGACGTACGATTTAACCGTCGAGTTTTTCCTGGCCGATGCGAGCGGTACGGAAGGCCAGAGGTTGCTCGGCCGGGATACGTATCCCGCCGAGCTGGCCATGAGCTCGAAACAGGTCAGGATTTCGTCCGGCACCGCGAGTGTAGGCGACCGGATCGTGGCGACGGCGACCGACGCCGGTGGCAACACGTCCGAATTTTCTACCGGTCTCGTGGTTATGGCGCCTGCATCGGGCGCCCAGGCGGGCGTCGACCGGGATATCGCATCGCAACCAAACCCATCGTCGTCGCCTTCGCGACAGCCAATCTCCGCACCGCAAACACGGTCGATCCGCGGTCACGCGATCGGAAGTCACGAGCAAAAAGTACTTCAAAGTTTTCCCGCCGTAGGTCATCGTCAGGCCAGGGAGATCGCCCCTCGCACCGCAAGTCTCGACACCGGCCCTCACTTCCACGCTGAATTCGCCGCCGTGGACCGCCTGGTCGCCGAGCGTTTGGAGGCGTTGCTACCTGGCGATGCGGACTGGGATGCGATGCTTGACGAGATGCTTGACGAGATGCTCGGCATGTCAAACGGTCAAATGTGATCGCATTAAGCGTCCACCCCGAGACGCGGCTCTGGGCGGCGTCGCGGGACATCGCCATGCCGAAGGTGATGCGGTGAGAAGCACGCACGCAACGGAAGTGGGTTGGTGTTTGCGCCCGGAGCGTGGTTGCGTGGGGGCGTGGATCGGGTTTGACGTAGCCCACACGCTCGGTCGCGCTTCGAGCTTGCGTGGATGGCGATGATGGTGTTTGGGAGATCGACGAATCATGCCGCCGCTGTACGGCTGTCGGGCTCCGGTTTTGGTGTTCCTGGGGCTCGCGACCCGGCTGAAACCTGATGCCGCGGCGCGGCGGAGAGGGGCAGGTGCGGCGTGGCGGAACCAGGCCCCCCTTCAAATTGGGCGCAATCGCGAAATTCTCTTGCGGATTCCTGGCCTCAAGGACGCGTCTCTTAATGCCGCCCGCCGCGGACTCGGCTTTGCCGGATTTTGGATTCAGGAGACTCGACTCCGGGTACGGCATGCCAAATACGGGGAGGGTTTACCCTGACGCATATTTGCCTGTCAGGAGTATCAAGTGTGGCCATCCGGCGGCGGCATTGTGGCCTGCAAGTGCCTTGACGGAACGCGTCCATGAACACGGAGCCGATTATGCGCGGAATACGACATCATCTCAGCCGGAGCGAGAACTGGGTTGGGCTGCACGCGCCCGTTTGCGGCGAACTCACGATCACAGCAGCCGCAAAGTCCGTCCAGGGGCTCGGTTGCGAGGCCAACGAAGACTGCTACCGGCTGGACGAACACCGGGGTGTCTTTGTGATTGCGAATGGAGCTGGTGGTTCGTATGGTCGGCAGCGGGCAAGTCGCCTGGCAGTCAACGGCCTGATGCATGAGGCGCAGCTGCTGTTTGACCAACAACCATCCGCAGCCGGCTTCGCGAATTCCGTCGCACAAGCGTTTCACGGAGTGAACGCGTCGATCTTGACCGCGGCCACGAATCTGCCGCGCCTGCACGGCATGCGGGCAAGTGCGGTCATGGCCATCGCTGCCGCAGGTCGGGTCTACGTCGCCGGAGTCGGTGATTGCCGGACCTACTTGA
>JAUIHJ010000516.1 GCA_030432015.1 bacterium | reverse complement strand
ATTGGTTACCAGACGCTGGGACCACTCCTCGAAGAGATATGACTGCTCACCTGCTGGTAGTCCCAGCCGCTCGTCGGTGGGACTGTACCCGGCCTGCTTAGCGCGTTTCTGATAGAGGTAACGTTTAATCACCAAGCGTCCGAAAATAGTAAGGTGCTTCCGCACGTGGAGTTGCGGTGAACGCTTCAACTGGTGTCCATGGCGGACAAGAATCACCCCCTCGTCGCCATCGCCGGCTGCGTTTACATAGCCTTTCACCAGATTCAGTCCCAGAACGCGTAACCGCTCATGTAGCCCACGTTCAACTTCATCCAGCCGCCGGCCTTCGTGCAAACTCTGATTGAGAAACTCCACCACCGGCTCCAAGGCAATTTCTAACTCGGCGAAATCAAATTCTGCTAACATGATCCTGGCCTCCGTGTTCTGAGTTCTGCTGAGGAAAGTTTGACGACAATCCTGTTGGAACACGTGAGGCCATTCTTGACAAGCTATCACCTATTTGGTGCTAGCTTGGGCGTTCCTGAACAAGCCGGCCAAGATCTCACGCCGAAAGGACTGCGGAGCGCGGGTTACACCCCTTCAAAACGCGCACGCCGGGCATCCACGGGGGGCGATCCAAAGCTGAAAGTGCGCCGAGGCAAGGTGATGTGCCGACCTCATCAAAACCGCTGAGTTGACTCGCCGGCGTCATGCCTTTCGGACGCTTCGCAGGCATTCGATCACGACGCTCATTTTCTGGGAACGAGATACTCGTCCCCTCCCTGATGAAGTCGCAGGGCCACCACGCGATTCTTGTCGTCACGGCTGAACGTCACCTGGATCTTCTCGGGGGCAAGCGCGAATGCCCAACGTCGATTCTCATCGGGCGCAAGCAACTCGAATGCCATTTGACTGGGTACGTCCAGAATCAACTTCCCGTCCCGTGCTCGCACGACGAATTCCTCGTCCTTGAACTGCTTGAAGTTGGCGATGTAGCTTCCGAGGTACGGCCGCAGATGTTCGGGGATCGCGCGATCCCCGGTGCCGGGGTGAATCAGCCACTGATCAAGCGCTTCTTCCATGCGTAACGGCGTGCGACCGCCACGTGACTGCGTAAAATAGATGACGATCAGGTTGCGATCCGGCCACGCCCAGCCACAGGTTCCATCCGACCCGCTGTGCCCAAGTAATTCGAGTTCTTTGCCCGCCTGCTTGCCTGTCAATTCGGACGATCGGTACGTCACCATCATCTGACCGTAATGCTGTTTCACGCCGCGAAATCCCGTAGGTGCCGCCACGTCCGTACCCGGGATCGTCACGGGGGAAACCGGCTCTAACATCCGTTCAATAGCCGCTTGAGAAAGAATCTGCCGATCGCCGACTCGTCCTCCATCGGAGACCATGGCGAGGAACTTGGCGTAGTCGGTCGTCGTGGAATAGAGCGTTTGCGATCCCCAGGCAAATGGATAGAGTGCACCGTTTTCGGGCTTCCAAAACCGATGCCACCCTTTCGTTTTTCCCAGGTAGAGGTTGGCGGCATGCTGCAAGCGCTGTTCATATCCGTCGATGCCGTAGAACGAGTTCTTCATTCCCAACGGCGTCAGGATCTCCCTTTGAACGAATGCGTCCAGCGATTCGCCAGCCACCTTGGCAACCAGTCGGCCAACAACGTCTGCCCCCGCATCGCTGTAAGTAAACGTTTCGCCGGGCGCGGAGGCCGGCCCCGGAACGGCATACGCATCGACTTGCTCGGCCAGGCTCTTGTACTGCCTGGGTGCGAGGAGCAGGGTCAGCGGGAAACCTGACCGATGAGTCAGCACGTGCCGCACCGTGATCTCTCGGCAACGCTCGTTGTCAAAGCTGTCCAGATACGTCGCGACCGGTTCATTCAACTTCAGCAGGCCGCGATCAATGAGCAGCTGCGCGGCGGCGGAAGTGATCGACTTGGTCATCGAACGAATGTTACATAACGTATTTTTCTGCCAAGGCTGCTTCTGCTCCCGATCAGAAAAACCATGAGCAACATGAAGTAAGACCTTGCGATTCTCCAGCACAAGCAACTCTGCACCGACCGCTCGGTCCTCCTGCACGTAACTGGCAACCCGTAGATCGAGCTGTTGCAGCGACTCGCCAGCGATCGGCGAACTCGCTTCTTGGGCAAAACTTCCCTGGGCGGACACCAGTGCAACGGCGATGGCCACAGCCCAACGGCGCAGACAGGAAAACAAAAAGGGTTGAAAATACTGCAGCATGGATTTCTCGGTAATCAGGACCGTAATTCGATCATTGGACGGTGCCACGTGATGGTGCATTGTGCTGTCCGAAAGCCGCTTCCGGCCGACGGCCATCGAAAATAAACGGTCACGGTACAATGTGGCCCTGCCAGAATACATCGTGAGCCAGCACACGGGCACCCACAATCACTCGACTATTCGCGTTCCAACCACGATTTCTTACACATCAGGCAAGAAAACTTTCTTGCCGCTTTCTTGTAAGGATTGGGAGTCGATGTGCGGTTAGTTTGCTGGTGTTGCTTGGCCCGCGAATCGGCGATGCAAGTGCCTGGATAACCGTTGTTGCGATCACCTGTTGTTGCGATCACCTGTTGTTGCGATCACCTGGCTTGCGTCCCCCCGGCTCCGCTCAGAATTGGCCTCAGTGAAGCCAACGAACCAGCGCTGATCAACCTCGTCCGCCGACCGCCGCCATGAACCGACACCAACAGGACGAGAAACTCGACCAATGGCTGGAACGCCACAAGGGTTTGTTACTCAAGGTGACAAGGTCATTCGCGGCAACCAGCCACGACCAGGATGATCTGCTGCAGGAAGTCGTGCTGCAGGTATGGAGATCTATTCCCCGATACACCGCCAAAGTCGCCGAGTCGACCTGGATTTACCGAGTTGCATTGTACACAGCGGTCAGTTGGACGCGCAAAGAGTCAAGGCACGGCCAAACGCAGAACGAAGTCACACGCGAGCCGATTGCCGCCCCCACCAAGACCGACCCGCGCGTCGACTGGCTTTACGAGAAGATCGCCGAACTCGACCCGATTGACCGATCCCTGGCATTGTTAATGCTGGACGGATTCAGCTATCGAGAAATCTCAGAGACGCTGGGACTGTCGGAAAGCAACGTCGGCGTACGCCTCCATCGCATCAAGAAACTGCTATCAGCCAAGCTGCAACGCGAGGGTCACGATGAGCTTTGACGATATACAATCGATCTGGGACTCCCAGCCACTGCCGGAAGGCCCGATCGACAAAGACGGTTTGTTGCAAACCGTGGTCGATAGAGATCGTGCATTCAGTCGCATCTCGACAATCACCGACATGCTCATGACTGGGACGTTGCTGTTCGTCGCGGCGATGTTCCTGCGCGATCCGCTGATCCAAGGGCACGATCGGGTGCTGATACTTCCGGGACTCACCTGCCTTTGCGCCGCCGGGTTCATTTGGAAATGGCGTATCGATCGCCAGCGTCGCCAGATCGGTTTTGACGACTCGTTGATCGGGTGGATCGACAAGTCGATTGACGGGCTCGATGACCGAATTACCCAGATGCGGAACTTTCTGTGGTGGTTCGCCTGCCCGCACGCGTTCGGATTAGGCATCGCGTTAGTCATCGTGGACGAATCCAAACGGTACCTTCTCTACACGGTCTTTGTCCCCGCTTTTCTCATCTGCATTGGACTTACCTATTGGCAGATCCGGCGCGAGATCCGCCTTAAGCTGCGGCCAGCCAAGGAACGCCTGGAGAGCTTGCGAGCACGGCTCGACAACGGCGAATGACAGCTCGTGCGAATGACGCTGGGAGAGCTATTCCGGTTGAATCTCGGTCGCCCCAGACAGGTGTTTGATCAAGAATTTCTCGGACGACAGCAATACCTTGGGGCCGCCCGGATACACGACATAACACGCGATCCCCAGGTCGTCCATCTTCTTCTTGAAGAGCTGTCCGTGCCGAGGATGGTGAACGACCGAACCGATGCTCGTTTCTACGGTCAGTTCGTCCGGGACACCGTAGTGAAAGAACACCGGCGGATCGTCTTTGCTGATATGCTCGATCGGTGCACACGCCTCCGCAATTGCGATCTTCTCGGGATCGTCGAATGAATCGGTGGCGGCAACACCATACATACGGGAAAAGCTGGGGTGCTGGAGGCCTTTACCGAGACCGATCGATTTCCAAAACCGGGGGTCATATGAGACCTGCGCACCACCGACTGACGCGCAGCGGATCCGAGTCGACTGCCGGCTGATCGGGTCTTCGGAATCGGCGTCAGCCATGTCGTCACGCGTGGCCAGCCACAACGAGATGCCTGCCCCCGCCGAGCCGCCCGTTGCCGCAAATCGCTCGGGATCCAGGTTGTATTTCCTGGCATTGTGCCGGAGGAACTGAACGGCCCGCGCCGCGTCGACAAAGGGGGCTGGAAAAGGATGGGAGGTGATGAAGCGGTAGTGAATCGCAGCGACGGAAACCCCCGCGTCGTGCATCGCCCGGATAAGATTGGGGGAAACGCCTCGCTTGTCGCCACCGACAAAGCCGCCGCCGTGGATGTAGATCACCAGCGGCGTGGGCTGGTCCGCGGCGACAAGATAAAGGTCGATGACGTGACGTTCATGTTGTCCGTACTTGATATCCGCGTGAGTCGGTTGCGCCCGCGTCGGTCTGCCGTTGGCCTGCCTCGCGCGCTGCGCTGCCAGAAAAGTCTTGGCTTCCGCCAACGTCAGCACCCCGTCCGCATTGGTGTCGGCCTGGGGCGCACGCTGTAACAGGCGTTTGAGCCGGCCTTCCATTTCCGCATCGGACTGAGCCAACGATGGAGCCGTGACGACCAACATCACAAAGACCGCCGACACGGCAATGATGGTGTAAATCTTATCAGGCATGGTGCTGTCCGCCTTGTTTTTCCTGAGTTCATGGTCCGCCGCGATTGGGGCGACCACGGTAACATGTGCCAAGTGACCGCGCGGGTCAAGTGTTTTTTCTTGGCGTGGCCATCAGCTCGACGATCGACGTCGACACTCGCCCCGTTTCAGGCGACAACGCCCGCGATCCCAGTGGTTGCGAACGTGGAAATGAGGATCTGAAATCGGGATCGGCCAGGCAACCTGCGAAACGTGGGATCCGCTGGACTCACATCGCCCTCTCCTGCCACCGAGTCGCGGCCTGCGTCCTGCGTCCTGCTGATAATCGCTGCGATCAACTCCCGAGACTCCTTGCGAACTCCTCCTTTGGGTTGTTTTCGCAACAGAAACGTTGTTTTTCCGACCTCGGTCGAATTATGGTGAAGAATACGTCTGGCCTCCTAGGCCGAGGGGAAACGACAGCGAGAGTCGAGTGAGAGGGATACCAATGGCTGAGGGTCAACGTTCCGCCGAGCAAGTGGCGCATGCGCGTCAAGCGCGCGAAAGAAGACGCCGACACTGGCGATGGTTCAAATGGGCCCGCACGACATTCTTCCCAGTACTTGCCGTCGGACTCGGCGCCTTCGTGCTCGTCTGGGCCTTTCGGGCCTTTGTCGGATCGGCCGATCTCGAGATCACGGCCAACGTGCTGAAGATCGATGAGGACACGAAAAGGAAGATCGTGGGCAGCGTGGAAGCCGATGGCGTGCCGGTCGAAGGCGTCGAAGTATGGGTTGAGGCATTCGACAAATCCGATCAGATCGTGCCCCTCCTTGTCGGCACGGAAATCACAGCGAGCACGGGATATTTTGGCATCGAGATTCCCAGCGCGATTGAAGGCTACCCGCCGATCGACGTCGTCAAAGTGCGGGCGCAACAGAAAAGGTGGGTGGCAAAAACCAGGTGGGCAAAAACGTTCCTCGGAATCGCACCAGATTCGCAAGACAGAGCAGCCAACAAGGACGACGAAGAACGAAGCGTTATCAACTCGACCGTAAGCGCATTCATTCTGGCCTTGTTTATCGTTAGCGTATTGGTCGCGCTGATGTGGACTCCCAAGACCGAGCGTATGTTGCGTTACAAATACAATGGGATTGTGTTATTGGCGATCCTGTTTCCGCTCGTAGTCGCGGGTGCGTTTGGGGTCGCACAAAGCCGGCTGGTAACGGCTGCCAATGAGAAAAAGATCCTCTCGCTGGGCGTCGCGACGGTTTTCAAGGCGACGTACGTGAAAGACGTCCCCGAGGAATGGTTG
>JAUIHJ010000515.1 GCA_030432015.1 bacterium | reverse complement strand
CCTTCAAGACACCGACGGCGATGACCAAGCAGACACTCGCATTCGTGCCTTGGTCGGCTTCGATTCAGCCGATTCGCATCACGGCATCTCCGCCTTCGAGTGGGGGCCCGATGGCGGGCTGTATTTCAACGAAGGTACGTTCAAATTCTCCCAGGTCGAAAGCCCCTACGGGCTGACGCGCTTGCACGAAGCGGGAGTCTGGCGGTTCCATCCGGCGTCCCATAAATTCGGCGTGCATGCGTCCCTGGCCTTCGCCAATCCTTGGGGGCACGTGTACGACCCTTGGGGGCAGGATTTCATTGCCGACGCGTCCCCCGGATTTAGCTATTGGGCCGCGCCCATTAGCGGGCGGATTGACTATCCCCTGAAACACCCAGGTGGTTCACAGCATCGCCGGATTGCCAAGCAGACCGGCGGCGATCCTCAATATAGCTTCCCCACTTTCTACAAGAAGCGGATCCGCCCCTCGGCTGGCTGCGAATTGGTTTCCAGCCGTCACTTTCCGCCGGAAGTCCAGGGGAATTTTCTGCTGACCAACTGTATTGGCGAGCGAACGGTCCTTAATCACACCGTGAAGGAGGAAGGTTCTGGCTTTGTCGGCAACGAGGTGCCCGCAATCGTCTCGTGTGAAGACGGTAACTTTCGCCCCGTCGACCTGCAGTTCGCCCCCGATGGGTCGTTGTATATCGTCGATTGGCACAACGCGTTGATCGGCCACTTGCAACATAACCTCCGCGATCCCAGCCGCGATCACAGCCACGGACGAATTTGGCGTGTGACGTACAAGGGCCGACCGTTGGTGACCCCGGCCAAGATCGCCGGCGAACCGATCCCCGCGCTGCTGGAACTGTTGAACGCGCCCGAAGATCGCACTCGTTATCGGGCTCGCCGTGAATTGGCCGAACGCAACGCGGCGGATGTGGCGGCCGCGACGGAGAAATGGATCGCGTCGCTCAAGCCATCCGCTCCGGAATACGAACACCAACTGTTAGAGGCCCTCTGGGTCTATCAGACCGTTAATGTGGTGCATGAAGAGTTGTTGGGAGACCTGCTGGTCGCCAAGGATCATCGGGCCCGCGCGGCCGCGACGCGTGCCCTGTCCTATTGGTTGGACCAGGTCCAAGATCCACTGGCACTGTTGACCGAGCGTGTCAACGATCCGCATCCTCGTGTTCGCCTGGAAGCTGTCCGAGCGTTAAGCAACCTCAGCGGCGACGAGGCCATCGAGGCGGCGCTTGGTGTCCTCGAACACGACGTCGACGACTATCTCCAATACACGCTCGACGAAACCATGCGACAACTCGAGCGATAATCGGAGGATACCGATGAACATGCGATTTCTACTCGTGCTGCCGACGTTGTTCACCATCGTTGTCAGCGCAACCCTTGCCCAAGACCATCAACATGGCCACGAGCACGGTGGCGCGCCGGCAGCGCCGGTCGAGCGGCCCAAGGTGTTCTTGGATAAGAGCGCGCGGATCGTTTGGTATCAGCTCAACCGACTCGATAACGAGCGGCTGCTGCTGGTCGAACGCCAAACCGACGACGCGAAATATGCGCCCGTCTACACGGCCATCCTGACTCGAGCAGGCATGTCGCCGCAATACCGCGAAGAAGCCCTGAGCGGTCTGGTAACGCTCAACAAGACCGATGCGGCCACCGAACTTCTCGCCGCACTCGAGACGCTGGACGCCGAAGATCGTCAGCAGCAGCGGACCGGGCGCCAATTGATTACGATGCTTCTTGGCCAACCGATGCCGATCTTGTCCGGGCGGATCGAGGCGCTCAGTGCGGCGACGGAATCGGATAGCACGCTGCTGCGTTCCGCTGGCCACGCCGGATTGATCGTGGCCGGCGACGCAACCGGGGCAATCCGGCGGGCACTCGCAAGTACGTCGGGAAAACGGGATTGGCTGGCAGCTGTCTCGCTGCTGCCGCAATCCGCACAGCGCGCAAGGCAACGTGGCACGATTGTCGAGTTGCTCGACGCATCGCAGCCCGCCGACGTTCGCCGCGCGGCGATCACGACCCTGAGGCATGTGCCCAATGAGCAGGCGGAGACGTTCGAACTGATTGCACCGTTCGTCGCGGACAAGGAATATCAGGTCGCGGCGATCCGCACGATGTTGAAAGTTCCTCCCGAACAACGGGGCGAGGCAACCTCTGCGAAGCTGGTCGAGATGCTCGTGAAACAGGCCGAAACCACGCCGGCCGCCGAGCGAACGACGGACGAGTTCGTCGATGCCATGCAGTTGGCGGATCAGTTGCTGGCCAAACTGCCCGTGGCGGCATCGCGCGCCTACCGGAACCGGCTGCGCGAAATCACGGTCCGCGTGGTTCGGATTCACACGGTCGAAGAAGAGATGCGGTACGACACCCCGTACTTTGCCGTCGAAGCGGGCCGGCCCGTCCAGGTTGTGCTTGTGAACGAAGACCTGATGCCGCACAATTTCGTCGTCACGGTCGAAGGGGCACTGAAAGAAGTTGCCCAGGCCGGTTTGACGCTTGGTCCCGCGCCCGGCTTTCAGGGCAAGCCTTACGTACCGGTCTCCGACAAAGTCCTCTTCGCCACCGACATGGTGCAGGCACGACAGCAGGAGCGGCTGACGTTTACCGCGCCCAGCGAACCGGGCGAGTACCCCTTCGTCTGCACGTTTCCACGGCATTGGATGCGAATGTACGGCGTGATGGTGGTGGTGCCCGACCTCGATGCCTGGCAGCGAAATCCCGTCAAACCCAAGGACCCCATCGGTAGCGATCGCGAATTCGTCAAGTCCTGGACGCTCCAGGATTTTTCAGATCTCGAAGCGGGACTCCGCGGTCGTTCGCCGGAAATTGGGCAACGCCTCTTCGCGGAAGCGACCTGTGCACAATGCCATAAAGTCAAAGGGCAGGGCGGGGCGGTTGGTCCCGAGTTGACCGACGCGCTCCAACGCTGGAAAGGTGATCGGCAGGCCATTCTGCGCGAGATCCTCGAGCCGTCCCACCGTATCGATCCCAAATACGCCGTCCAGGTCATTGTCACCGACGAAGGAAAAGTCGTCACCGGAATCGTGGTTGCCGAAGACAAGACCTCGGTCTCCGTGCTGGACAACCCTGAATCGGCGGAACCGGTGGTCATCCCGCGCGCAAAGATCGACGAGATGGTGAAGACCTCCAAGTCGATGATGCCCAAAGCCCTTCTTGATCGTTTTACCATCGACGAGATTTATGAGATCCTGGCATACGTTCAAAATGCCGGATCAACGTCCAATTAGCGAATGTTCCCATCGGACGCGTCCTAACGTCCGCCAGTCACCCATCCAGGAAGGCACCACATGCCTCGATCGATCTTCGCGTTCATTCCCCTGATTTTGTTCGTCGCCGGTAGCTTGCCCGCGGATGAACGCCCCAACATCCTGTTTATCATGTCGGACGATCATACATCGCAGGCGTTCGGCTGTTACGGGAGCCGGTTGGCGAAACTGAACCCAACGCCGACGATCGATCGCCTGGCGAAAGAGGGGATGCTGTTCGAGAATGCGTTTTGTACCAATTCGATTTGCACGCCGAGCCGCGCCTGCATCCTGACCGGCCAATACGCGCATATCAACGGCGTCCATGATCTCGGCGGCAAGATTGAGAGCAAGCGGCAATACCTGGCGCTCGAAATGAGGCAGGCCGGCTATCACACCGCGATGATCGGCAAGTGGCACCTGAAAGAGGAGCCGGGCGCCTTCGAGTTCTACAGCGTGCTGCCCGGGCAAGGCAAGTACTTTGACCCGGTGTTTCGCGTGCAAGGTGCCAAGAAGTGGCCCAACAATACCATTCAGTTTAAAGGCATGCACTCCTCCGATGCGATTACCAATCAGACGCTTCGCTGGCTCAAAGAGGGCTGGGATCACAAGCGACCATTCTTCTTAATGCACCACTACAAGGCGCCACACGACTTCTTCGAGTACGCGCCGCGCTACGCAGACTATCTGGCCGATGTCAAAATTCCTGAACCGGCCAACCTCTGGAAGCAACCTGCATTTGGCTCACTTGCGACGCGCGGCGCAAATGACGAATTGTTGCCGCATATCGGTACGTCCATCGGGCGCCGCAATCCCCGCCGCAACTATGTCAAGCACTACAAGATCGACAGCAAGCTCAGCGACGAAGACGCTCAACGTGCCGCCTACAATGTCTACCTGAAGCACTACCTGCGATGCGTCAAAGGCGTTGACGACAACCTCGCCCGCCTGTTCGGTCACCTGGAGGAAACCGGACAGATGGATAACACCGTCATTATCTACACCGGCGACCAGGGGTTCATGCTGGGTGAGCATGACTATATGGACAAGCGTTGGATGTACGAAGAATCGCAACGCATGCCCTTGCTGATCCGCTACCCCAAGTCTATTCCGGCCGGCTCCCGCACCGGCACCATCGTCGAGAACGTTGACTTCGGACCGACGATGCTCGATTTTGCCGGCGTCAAGACTCCGTCGGTGATGCAAGGACGCAGCTTTCGGTCGATCTGCGAAAGCGGCCAGGAGCCAGCAGGCTGGAAGCAGGAAGCCTACTATCGCTATTGGATGCACATGGCCCATCACGACAATCCGGGGCACGTTGGCATTCGTACCAAGACGCACAAGTTGATTTTCTATTACGGCTGCGATTACAAGGGCCAGCAGCAGACACCGCCGGGATGGGAACTGTACGATCTGGCAAAAGATCCGACCGAAGTCGTCAACCAGTATGACAACCCGGCCTATGCCGACGTGGTCACCGATTTGAAAACGCGCCTGGCAGCATTGCGCACGCGCGTCGGCGATACGGGCCAGGATTTTCCTGCGGTCGAAGCTGTCATTCAAGAGTTCTGGGACTACGACCAGGATGACCGCAAGAAAGCTGAAGAGATTTCGCACACGTATCTACGGTCCCGGTCGCAATAGCCTGCCGGCTCCCACGTTCGCCGGCTACCGCTTTTTCTGCGCGTGCAGCACCGCCTTGGCTTGACGATAGAGAATCCCCCGATTGCGGGCAATCGCGTGTTTGAGATCGGCATCCGCCCAATTCAGTTGTTCCCCCACTTTCTGTAGGAGCTGGTGTTCGTGGGCGGTAATCCGTCCGTCAATCAAGGCCGCGCGAATCAGGTGGTCCATGAAGACGATCCCCTGCTCGCGACCGACCGGTAGTTGGATCGGTTGCTGTTGATCGACGGCGGCGGCGAAGATTTGTTTCAGCCGATCCATTGGCACGCCTCGTCGTTTGGCGAGATCCGTGAGGTACTTGCGTTCCTTGGCGTGCAATTCGCCGTCGGATACCACCATTCGAGTGAGTGCTGCGAGCAATTCGGGCTCGTTCAAGAACCGGTCCGACTCCAACCGCTCGACGCCCCCCGCCGCCTGCAACTGCGCGTCCTGCCGGTCTTCCTGGTGGTAACCCGCCATCGCATTGAACATGGTGACGTCGTCCAGCACCCAGTCCATCGAGCCGTCGTTGAGCGGCTCAAGACAGAATTCACAGACGTCCGCTTTGCCAATGTTGATCGGCGCACCGCAACCCTGACAACTGAACGAGGAGAACGCGCGGTCCGTCTTGCTCTGCGCGCCCGCGCGCCGCTTCAGAATTAACAGGTGAGAAAAGATGCGTTGCTGGGCCAGCAATTTCGGTCGCAGCCGGTTCCCCTCGGCACGCGTTGCGGACCAGCGGACGAGAACCCGGATTCGATCAAATTCGTCGTCCGTGGCGGCCTCGCACGCCGACACTTCGACGACGCCCACCGCCGGAGTCTTCCAAAATTGCCCCTTGCCAACCGCCCAGAGGTTGGGAACGTCGGTGCGGTTGGCATCAAGCACCGGTGCCGCATAGCTGAGATCGTCAAAGTAGATCGCCATCAGGCAACGCCAGAAGATGACCGACGCCCGATCCTCGATGTGCTGGATGTTGAGGCCTGGGTCGCGCGCGGTCAACTGATCCCAGCCGCTCACCTGGTGTCGCGCCGGGGGTACCACCCACTCTTCATCTTGCGTGATCTCCGCCAAAACCCAGTCGTGCTGACCAGAATTGACGATCGAGTCGCACTGCGGGCACTGCGCCCGATCGACGATCTCGACCGGCCCGCCACAATTGGGACAGTCACCTTGCAGCAGTGACGCATGCGGGTCGGTGACCACGCCGGGTCGCCGCGA
>JAUIHJ010000514.1 GCA_030432015.1 bacterium | reverse complement strand
AAAAACGGCTCCTTACCAAACCAGTGCAATACTACGCATCAGCCCCAGCGTGGAAAACCCAAAAGCCCTGCGTGCAGCCCGCCGATGGTTTCCCGCTGGTGTCGTATTTGGGTAGACTGACCAGGGGCGTTTTTCGTATGCACACGGCCGGCAAAGGCCACGCGGGCATCACGCTCTCAATTCGATCCTCCGGCAGGTAAACAGATGATTCGAATCGGTATTCGGGGCTCAGTGAGGCCAGTGGCGATCGCGGCGGGCCTATGGTGGGCTTGGTGCATGGGAATTGGCGACGCGTCAGAGTCGGGTGCTGTTGTCGCCTTGCCGCCGCCGAATATCGTTGTCGTGTTAGTCGACGACTTGCGTTGGGACGAGCTTGGCTGTGTAGGGCATCCATTCGTAAAGACGCCTCACATCGATCGTATCGCGCGGGAGGGTGCCCGATTTCGCAACGCGTTTTGTACGACTCCGCTCTGTTCGCCCGTGCGTGCCTGCCTGCTGACGGGATTGCATACGCACCATCATGGGATTCGTGACAACACCAATCACAGCGAGCAAAGTCATCGGCTCAAGACGTTTCCTCAATCGCTCCAGCGCGCGGGCTATCAAACTGCATATGTCGGAAAGTGGCATATGGGCAATGACGATACGGCGCGGCCGGGATTCGACCATTGGGTCAGCATGCGAGGGCAGGGGACGTCATTCGATCCGGTCCTCAACGTCGATGGCCAGCGTCGCCAGTTTACCGGCCATACAACCGATGTTCTCAACCGGGCGGCGGTCGACTTCGTGCGACGATCAAGGCAGCAGCCATTTTGTCTTTACGTTGCCCACAAGGCCCTACATCCCGAACTCACACAGCGGGACGACGGCAGCATTACCGATCCCGGGGCCGCGAAATTCTTGCCGGCTAAACGCCACCAAACGCTCTACCGCGAGGCGGCAATCCCGCGGCGGCTCAACGTGACCGACTCCCTGCAGGGAAAGCCGGCGCTGCTCCGTGAGATTGCTGGGTTACCACCGCTTGGCCCGGAGACGGGCACGGACGACGATACGGTGCGCGACCGGCTACGGATGTTGGCTGGTGTCGACGACGGGGTCGGGATGCTTTTGAATGAACTGGAACAGGCTGGCACGCTGGACAACACGGTCGTCATTTTCACCAGCGATCATGGTTATTGGTACGGCGAGCATGGGTTGAGTGTCGAACGGCGATTGGCGTACGAAGAGGGAATTCGCGTGCCGCTGCTGGTTCGCTATCCCCAGCTCGTCAAAGCGGGCCGCTTGATTGACGAATTCGCCTTGAGCATTGATCTCGCCCCAACGCTGCTCGATATGGCCAGCGTTGCGGCCTCGTTTCCCGTGGATGGAGACAGCCTCGTTCCTCTCTTGAAAGGCGAACCGGTCGCGGACTGGCGCACCGCATTCGTGATCCAATACAATACCGATCAGGTTTTTCCTCGTGTTGACAGGATGGGCTACCGGGCGATTCGGACGCGGCGCTGGAAGTACATTCGCTACGAGGAACTCGAAGGCCTGGACGAACTTTACGATCTCCAGCACGATCCGTACGAAATGGTAAATCTGGCGGGCCGCGGCGATTCTGATGACGTGTTGAGACGCCTGAGTGCAGAGCTGGGCCAACTGCTGGACGGTGCACCGTGACATTTAGGAGGCTCATGCCATGACACGCTGGTTCGGATCGGCCACAGGGCAGTTGGGGTTTGCCCTGACGCTCGGCTGCCTTGCCGTCGCACCGTTGTCGGCGGAGCCGCTCAAGGTCGTCACAGAACGCGATGTTGCCGTGCCGATGCGGGACGGTGTTGTATTACGAGCGAATGTGTTTCGTCCTGCAACGGGGGGGCCGTACCCCGTGCTGGTGATGCGAACTCCGTACGGTAAGCCGGCGGGCGGGATGGATCGCCGCGTGCAGGCGGGCTACATCGTCGTAACCCAGGATGCGCGGGGACGGTACGCATCCGGCGGCGAGTGGGAGTCTTTCGTGCGATTTGAGACCCATGACGCCGAAGACGGATACGACACCGTTCAGTGGGCGGCCGCGCTGCCGGGCTCTAATGGCAAGGTGGGCACGTTCGGTGCGTCGTATAACGCCTTTCTGCAATGGCGTCTGGCGGCCCTCCGTCCACCCGCACTCGTGGCCATGGCGGCCTCCAGCATTCCAGCTCGCTACACGGACCTTGAAGGGCCCGGCACCATCCGCCCAGGCCGCCGACTGCACTGGTGGGTCACCAGCATGGCACCAGATATGCGCCGACGTGCGGGACGTCCGGGCGTACATTCCAAGGCGGAAATGCGCCAGCAGTGGAACGCCGGCGCAGACCAGAATTGGTTGCAACACCTGCCTTGGCTGGAACTACCGGCTGCGGCCTGCGAAGACGAAACGGAGGCGGTTCGGTCTTGGTTGCGGAACCCGCATACCGATCCGTGGCAACTTCAAGCTGACGCTCGCCAGGTGATCGTTCCCAACCTGAACCTGATCGGATGGTGCGACCACTGCAACGGCGACATGCTCCTGGACCGCACCATCATGAACGAGGCGGCTGCTACCGTGGCGCGAACCGGCTCGCGCACGATCGTCGGACCGTGGGCACATGCCAAGCGTCGCCGTTACGGTAAGATCGATTTTGGCGCGGCGGCACAGATTGATATGGTCGCCGAGGAGATTCGCTGGTTCGACTATTGGCTGAAGGGGATCGACAACGGGACCGCGTCAACGTCGCCGTGGCGGATTTTTGTCATGGGTGACAATCGCTGGCGTGACGAGTTGCAATGGCCATTGGAACGGGCCCAAGAAAAGGTGCTGTACATCGCCAGCGACGGTCACGCGAATACGCCCGCCGGCGATGGCCGGCTCGTCCCGCAAGCTCCGACGCAAGCCTCAACCGACCATTACACCTATGATCCACGTGATCCTGTTCCCTCGCTGCACGGACCCAACCTGTACGTCATCCCAACCGATCAACGGCCGCTGGCCAAACGCCCCGATATCCTGGTGTACCAGTCCGAACCGCTCGGTCAGCGCCTCGAGGTTACCGGCAATCCCACGGTCGAGCTGTACGCCGCGTCATCGGCTCGGGACACCGATTTCTTTGCGCGGCTGATCGACGTTGCACCGGACGGTGTGGCACGCGATGTGTCGCTGGGGATGGTTCGCGCCCGTTACCGCGATGGACTCGACCGGCCCTCGTTGATTACGCCAGGTGCCGTCGTCAAATACACGGTCAAGATGGACCCGACATCCAACGCGTTTCTGCCTGGCCATCGGATCCGCCTGGACATTTCGAGTTCGGACTTTCCCAACTACGATCGCAATCACAATACGGCGGCCGATCAGAATGCGGATGCCACGCTGTTGCCTGCGGAGCAGGCGGTCCATCATGGCGGGACCCAGGCAACGCGGCTTATCCTGCCCTGGATTGCGTCGGAAGGAAAGGCGGCTGGCACGTTCGAATGACACGTAGCCGGGATCTAGTCGACCCAGTGCAGCACATTGCGAATGACGCACCACCGCGGTTGCGCGTGGGTCGTGTGCCGACCTAAGATCCAATAGTCGTATAGTTGATCAATGCTGCCGTCACGGCGTTTTAGTTTGAGCCAGCTGTTCACAAAATCTGCAAACCGCGAGTTCCTTGCGACCAGATAGTACAGCGGTGCGCGGACATTCAACCCGCTCGGTTTGACGACGGTAAATTCCGGGTACTCCAGCGTCCATGCCGAACCTGCCTCGGCGCTGGTGGCAAGAACATCGGCGATTTCCGGCTGGCCGGCGAAGAATTGACTCGCGTCGGTCACACCGACAATCTCCAACCGCTCGTCCAAACCCAGCGCGGTAATCGCGCCCCAGCCGGTGCCCAGCGCGGACTCGGCAGTGGGTAACTCCGAATTCAGGCCGCCGGTAATGACAGCGACGCGGAGCCGATTCTGCCCGTACAATGATTTATTCAGGTCGCTCAACGAACGAAACTGCTTGCGGCGGTGATCCGGAACGATCAAAGCCCGAGTGACTTCCAGGTACGGCTCCATCTCCGGGAGTTGGGTCGCCAAGCGAATCGTACCTTCGAGACCGGACATCGCGATATCGAAGTGATCGGCGCGGAGCGATTCCGTCACATCACCGGAGAAATGCACGAATTCAATCTTAATCTCGCCCAGGTCGCGTGCCATCTGGTGAGCCATATCGATATCAAATCCAACCAGGTCGCCGTCCGTGTTGTAGTAGGTGAACGGCAGGTTGGTGGGATGAACTCCGACCCGCAGCACGCCGCTGCTCAAGATTCGGTCCATGGGGTCCATTGCGTCCGCCAATGGGATGGCGTGGGGCGCGGGTTGCCGCTGGATCGTCGCAGTCACCGGTGTACCCAGAAGTCCTCGCGCGGAAACGATGTCCTGCCGGCTATAGGCTTGGGTGAAGGTTAGGCTAAGGCCGGCCCGGGTGGATAGCACGATGACAATGAGCAGAATCGACGTCAGTAGGCCGCGAGTTACCAGACGCGGTACGTTCAGGCGAGCGGTGCCGCTGAGAATACTGGCCGTGAGGATGGAGAAGGCGAAGAGGTGCATGCATTTCATCGCATCACCAAACCGGCTGGCCACCACTCCGACCGCCAGAAACAGGTTGAAAATGTCACCGGGAATTTCCGCCAGTTCCAGCAGGAGCGGCACGGTCACAACCGGCTTCGCAAACGCTCCGACAAAGCCGACTCCGATCAATTTTGGAAAACTGGCTGGATCAATGGAGCGACCGTAGAACCACGCCGCGAAGGGGATGAATACCAGTACCATAATCCGGCCAATATCGGGAAATGGATAGGCCAATTGGACCGCGTATTCAGGCGTGGCGTGTTCTTGCTCGAGGTCCGTGCCGTGCTGTGCCACGAGCCGTTTGACGGCATCAACAATCAGCGGCAAAACGACGAACGTGTTACCAATGATGAACGACGTGATCAACATGTCGCGGGAGTTTTCCAGGATCTCGCGTTCCGAGAAGGGAGTGCAGCAGGCGAGCAACGCGGGCAGAATCCAGATGCACAGCAGCACGCCAGCCAGCCCGTAGACCAGCAGGTACCCCTGCAGCAGACCAAATTGCTCGATGGAAAGGGTCCCCGCGGTATGCCCAACGATCCCAAAGATGCCGATCGGCGCCAGGCGAACGACAAGTCGATTGAGTTCGCCCAGCCCGGCCAGGAGGATGTCAAACTTTTCGAGGATTGATTCCGTGTTGGGGACCCGCATCAGGGCAATGCCCAATCCCAGGGAAAACAGGACCACGGCGGGAACCAGGTTGTTGGCCAAGGAAAAAAATGGGTTCGCGGGGATGAATAGCTCGAGCCAATCCGGTCGCCCAGCTCGCGCGCGAAGATCTGGCGCTCGCCCAGCGTGTTGCCGGTGACGATGTTGGTCGCCTCCGACGTGTAGGTGATCACGCGCACGTCCGGCGTCATCTGCGGCACCCAGCTGTCGTCGTTCAGCTCGCCGCCCGTCGACGAGAGGTTCAGGCGCTCCGTCGTGGCGCTCGAGCGGTCGCGCAGGAAGACGTCCTGCTTCCCGTTGGTGTCTCCAGGCACGAGGTTGGTCGACAGGGACGCGAACAGGACGAAGCGCCCGTCGGTCGAGACCGACGCCGGCGAGCGGACGTACTCGTCGGCCTGGGCCCCGCTGGGCTGCACGTTCAGCCGCTCGTTCGTCGACGTCGCGATGTCGTGGGCGAACAGGTCCCAGTTGGAGTTCGTGTCGCCCAGGACGAGGTTGCTCGCGCGCGAGGAGAAGACGACGGTGCCGCCGTCGCCGGACACGTAGGGCCAAGTCGATTCGCTGTTCGCCTGGGCGCCGCTGCTCGAGACGTTGACGCGGCGCAGCTCACCGGTCGACATGTCCTTCCAGAACATGTCGGGCTGTGCGTTGGTGTCGCCGGGAGCGAGGTTGTCCGCGGTCGACGTGAACGCGACGTACCGGCCGTCGTCGGACACGTCGCCGTGGTAGCTCCAGTCGTTGCCCTGGACGCCAGCCTGCGTGACGCTCACGAGGTCGAGGGCGCCAGTCTGCCTGTCGAGCCGATAGACGTCCTTCGTTCCGTTCAGGTCGCCGGGCAGCAGCGCTGCGTCCGACTCGAAGACGACGAAGCGCCCATCGGGCGTGATGCGCGGCCCGCCGCTCCGC